>DATKLH010000229.1:0-6650 GCA_035542515.1 Casimicrobiaceae bacterium | reverse complement strand
TCACGGGGGCTGAGCTCTTGCGCACGCCGGTGAACCGCTACATCTTCAACGTGCGCGCGAGCTACTTCGCCGAGACCGAGGCCATCGTGAACCTGCTTGCCGAGCTGGGCTTCACGCGCATCGCCGTGTTCTACCAGAACGATTCCTACGGCAAGGCCGGTCTGGACGGCGTCGAGCGCGCGATGAAGAAGCGCAACATGAAGGTCCTCGCGATGGGCACTGTCGAGCGCAACACCGTCGACGTCGGACCCTCGGTGCAGGCGATCTCCAAGTCCGATCCGCAGGCGGTGGTGATGATCAGCGCGTACAAGTCCTGTGCCGCGTTCATCAAGGAAATGCGCAAGGCCGGGTCGAACCCGCAGTTCATGAACGTGTCGTTCGTCGGAAGCCGGGCGCTTGCCAACGAGCTCGGCGAGTCCGGCCGCGGCGTGGGCATTTCGCAGGTCGTGCCCTTCCCGTGGAATCTCGGCTCACCGATCGTGCGCGAGTATCAGAAGGCGCTCGCGGCCTCGACCGGCAAGGAAGACTTCAACTTCTCGAGCCTCGAGGGCTACGTGGCGGCCAAGGTGTTCGTCGAAGGATTGCGCCGCGCCGGGCCCAATCTGACGCGCGAAGGCTTCGTCAACGCCATGGAAACGCTGCGCGACTACGACGTGGGCGGCTTCGCCCTAAGCTACACGCCGCAGGACCACGGCGGATCGCGCTTTGTCGAAATGACCGTCATCGGTCGCGAAGGTCGTTTTTTGAGATAACGCCGAAATCTCAAAAACGCGCTTCGACACCCGCGCTCCGGCGCGCGGCACACAACGCGTGCTCTGCGCTTGCCGCGGCGCAATAGGCAGCCTGTCACTTCCATCAGGCCAGCGGCCGCTCGATCTCCTATAATTCGATGCTTCCCCCGGTGTCGGTCGCGACACTACGAGTCGGCATGCGAATCGGCGTTCCCAAGGAGATCAAGGTTCTGGAGAACCGCGTCGGCCTGACGCCGGAGTCGGTGCGCGAGATCGTCCATCACGGTCACGAAGTAATCGTCGAGCGCAATTGTGCGCAAGGCATCGGCATGTCGGACGACGATTACGCGCGCGCTGGTGCGAAGGTTGTGGCCAGGGCGCCCGACGTCTTCGCCGCAGCGGACATGATCGTCAAGGTGAAGGAGCCGCAGCGCGCCGAGCGCGCGATGTTGCGCTCCGGTCAGGTGCTTTTCACCTACCTGCATCTCGCGCCGGATCCCGAGCAGGCCAAGGACCTCGTGGCGAGCGGGGCGATCTGCATCGCTTACGAGACGGTGACTTCATCCAGCGGCGGATTGCCTTTGCTCGCACCGATGTCGGAAGTGGCGGGACGCATGGCCGTGCAGGCCGGCGCGTATTACCTGGAGAAGTCGCACGGCGGCAAAGGCGTTCTGCTTGGTGGCGTACCAGGTGTGGACCCTGGCAAGGTCGTGGTGCTCGGCGGCGGGGTGGTGGGCACGCACGCAATCCACATCGCGCTCGGGATGGGCGCGGAGGTGTGGGTGCTCGATCGCAACGTCGATGTGCTGCGGCGATTGTGGGCACAGTTCGGGCGGCCGCTGAACACGGTTTTCTCCACCCGCGATGCCATCGAGCGGCACGTCATGAACGCGGACCTGGTGATCGGCGGTGTGCTGATCCCCGGTGCGTCGGCGCCCAAGCTCGTCACGCGCGAAATGGTGTCGCGCATGAAGCCGGGCTCGGTCGTGGTCGACGTCGCGATCGACCAGGGCGGATGCTTCGAGACCTCGCATCCGACCACGCACGCCGAGCCGACCTACGTGGTCGACAACGTCGTGCACTATTGCGTCGCCAACATGCCCGGCGGCGTGCCGCGCACGTCGACTTTCGCGTTGAACAACGCGACCCTTCCGTTCGTGCTGGAGCTTGCCGACAAGGGCTGGCAGGGCGCGCTGCGCGACGACGTTCATTTGCGCGCCGGACTGAACATCGCGTTCGGCAAAGTGACCTGCGAGCCGGTGGCGCTGGCGCTGGGATATCCGTACGTGCCGCCCGAGGCGGTGCTGCAGTAGACGAAGATGACAGTTGATGGGTGGATGGTTGATGGTCGATGCGCGATCGGTCGTGCGAGGGGGGACAATTTTTCTTCGCGTGGTCATGCGAGTGGCTTCGGAATGTCGGTGAATCGAACAGCGCGATAGCAAGAGCGATCCGTCCGTCAGCTGCCCTTCCCGTTCCGGTGGCAACAAACCATCGGACCATCAACCATCAACGATCCACGAACAACCATCAACGATCAACAATCCACCATCTCCTTTCCCATATCGAGTCGATCGCATGAACACCATGACCGAAGCCAAGTCGCTCGCCGTGAGCGGCCGCCAGAAGATGACGCCGTCCGAGGCGTTCGTCGAAACCCTCGTCGCCAACGGCGTGCGCAATGTGTTCGGCATCGTCGGATCCGCGTACATGGATGCGCTCGATCTGTTCGCTCTGGCCGGCATCCGCTTCATCTCGGTTGCGCACGAGCAGGGCGGCGGCCACATGGCCGACGGCTATGCGCGCGTGTCGGGACGTCACGGCGTGTGCATCGCGCAGAACGGTCCCGGCATCAGCAATTTCGTGACTTCCACGGCGGCTGCATTCTGGGCGCATTCGCCGGTGGTGGTGGTGACTCCGGAAACGGGATCGATGACACTGGGTCTGGGCGGCTTCCAGGAGACCGAGCAGCTCCCGATCTTCTCCAAGATCACCAAGTACCAGGCGCACGTCAACAACAAGGCGCGCATGGCGGAGCTCACCGCCCGTGCGTTCGATCGCGCGATGCTCGAGATGGGCCCGACGCAGCTCAACATCCCGCGCGACTTCTTCTACGGCGACATCGAGTGCGAGATTCCGCGTCCGCTGGCGATCGAGCGCGGCGCGGGCGGCGAGCGCAGTCTCGAGGAGGCCGCTGAGTTGCTCGCCTCGGCGCAGTTCCCGGTGATTCTCGCCGGCGGCGGCGTGATCATGGGCGACGCGCAGGCCGATGCCGTTGCGCTCGCCGAACATCTCCAGGCGCCCGTCGCGTGCAGCTATCTGCACAACGATGCGTTCCCGGCTTCGCATCCGCTGTGGTGCGGGCCGCTGGGCTACCAGGGCAGCAAGGCCGCGATGAAGCTCATCGCGAAGGCCGACGTGGTGCTCGCGCTTGGCACGCGGCTCGGTCCGTTCGGCACGCTGCCGCAGCACGGCCTGGATTACTGGCCGAAGAACGCCAAGATCATCCAGGTCGATGCCGATGCCAAGATGCTCGGACTGGTGAAGGCGATCTCGGTCGGCATCTGTGGCGATGCGGGCGCCGCTGCGCGCGCACTGCTGGCGCGCCTCAGGGGCAAGCAGCTTGCGTGCTCCGCGAATTCAAAGTCGCGGCTCGAGACCATTCAGGGCGAGAAGCGCACCTGGGAGGACGAGCTTGGCGCGTGGACGCACGAAAAGGATCCGTGGTCGGTGCAGGTCGCGAAGGAATCCACGGGCATGCATCCGCGGCAGATGTTGCGCGAGCTCGAGAAGGCGATGCCCAAAGGTGCCATGGTGTCGACCGACATCGGGAACATCTGCTCGGTGTCCAACTCGTACCTGCGCTTCGACGAGCCACGCTCGATGTTCGCCGCGATGAGCTTCGGCAATTGCGGTTACGCCTTCCCGACCATCATCGGTGCGAAGCTCGCGGCGATGGACCGGCCGGCGGTCGCATACGTCGGGGACGGCGCCTGGGGCATGAGCTTCGGCGAATTGCAGACCTGCGTGCGCGAGAACATCCCGGTCACCGCCGTGGTGTTCAACAACGGGCAGTGGGGCGCCGAGAAGAAGAACCACGTCGACTTCTACAACAACCGCTTCGTCGGCGTGAATCTCGATCGTCAGCCGTCGTGGGCCGAAGTGGCCAAGGCGATGGGCGCCGACGGCAAGCGCATCACGCGTGCCGACGAAGTGGGCGACGCGCTGCGTGCGGCGTGCAAGGCGCAGGAGCAGGGCCGCACCACCGTGCTCGAGATGATGGTGACGCGCGAGCTCGGCGATCCGTTCCGTCGCGATGCGCTGTCGATGCCGGTGCGGCATCTGGCCAAGTACAAGTCGACGGCCGCGAAGCCATAAAGGGTCTTGCAGTGGGTGCTTCCGATCGGGTCGAGCGTCACGACGAGGCGCACGCGATCGTCGCGGGCCTGGTGACTCGCGCTCGTGCCGCGCAGCGCGTGGCCGACCGCTGGACGCAGGCGCAGGCCGACGATGCCGCGATCGCCGCCGGATGGGCGATCGTCGAGCCCTCGCGCAACCGGGAGCTCGCCGAGCTTTCGGTGCGCGATACCGGGCTGGGCAACGTGCCGGACAAGATCGCGAAGAACCGGCGCAAGACCATGGGTCTGCTACGCGATCTCGCCGGCGCACCCAGCGTGGGCATCATCAGCGAGGATCGCGCACGCGGCATGGTCGAGATCGCCCGTCCGGTCGGCGTGGTCGGTGCGATCACGCCGTCGACCAACCCGGGTGCGACGCCGGCCAACAACATCATCAACGCGCTCAAGGGCCGCAACGCGATCATCCTCGCCCCTTCGCCCAAGGGCCAATCGACGCTCGCGCTGCTGCTGCGCTACATCCACGAGGAACTGCAACGCATCGGTGCGCCGCGTGACCTGGTCCAGCAGTTGCCCGCACCAGTGTCGCGCGAGCAGACCTACGAGTTGATGCGTCAGGTCGATCTGGTCGTCGCGACCGGATCGGCGAACAACGTGCGCGCCGCATATCAGAGCGGCACGCCGGCGCTCGGCGTGGGGGTGGGCAATGTCGCGGTCATCGTCGACGAAACGGCCGACCTCGACGATGCCGCGGAAAAGATCGCACGCTCCAAGACGTTCGACAACGCCACCAGTTGCTCGTCCGAGAACAGCGTGATCGCGGTGGCGTCGATTCGCGGCGGGCTGGTGGACGCCCTGGCGCGCCAGGGCGGCGTGCTACTCGACAGCGACGACACCGCTCGCCTGCAGCGCTCGATGTTCCCATCGGGACGGCTGTCACCCGATATGGTCGCGCAGGACGCGCCGACCATCGCGCGGCTTGCGGGTCTCGCGGAACCGGCCACGCGTAAGGCGCGCTTTCTGATCGTGTCGCAAGGCGGCGTCGGGGTCGATTACCCGTTCTCGGGCGAGAAGTTGTCGCCGGTGCTCGCGTTGTACGAGGCGGCGGACTTCGACGCGGCTGCCCATCTTGCCGCTCGCTTGTTGCAGCATCAGGGCGCGGGTCACTCGGTGGGTCTGCAGACGCGGCAACCCGAGCGCGCCCGCTCGCTGGGGCTCACGCTTCCCGTTGCTCGCGTGATCGTCAACCAGGCGCATTGCATCGCGACCGGCGGCAGCTTCGACAACGCGCTGCCGTTCTCGCTCTCCATGGGCTGTGGCACCTGGGGTCGCAACAGCTTCTCCGACAACCTCAACTACCGTCACTTCCTGAACATCACGCGCGTGGTCTATCCGTTGTCGCCGCAGGACGTGCGCGAGCCGACCGAGGACGAGCTGTTCGGCGCTTACCGGCGCAAGTACGGCGCGTGAGCGTGGCGGCTATTCGGATGGGCGCACGGGGTCGGGTGCGACCCGATGAACCAACACGATCGCGCAGCGGGCGCTCACGACCCGTCCAATCGCACTCCGCATGAGCGACACCTTTCGCACGTTGATCGATCGGCACGCGCTGGAACGACCCGGCGCGGTCTTCCTGCTCGCGCCCGAGCCCGATGTCACCCTGACCTACGCCGATCTGCGCGAGCGTTGCTCCGCAGTGGCTGCCTATCTCGACGATGCCGGCGTCGAGCCGGGCGCCACGGTCTCGTTCATGCTGCCCAACGGTGTCGCGGCCGCGACGCTGTTCCTGGGCGTCATGTACAGCGGTCGCGTGGTGTCGCCGATCAACCTCATCGCACAGGATTCGCAGATCGGATACACGCTCGCACATTCGGACAGTCGTCTCGTATTTGCCGCGCCCGAGTACGTCGAGCGACTCACGGGCTTGCTGCCGCAAAGCGCGGCGACTCCGCGAGTGCGAGCGACTTCCCCCGACGACCTGAAGCTGCCCTTCGGCGCCGGTGCCGTCGTGTCGCGCGCGCCCGACGATCCGGCGATGCTGATGTACACCTCGGGCACGACCGGAACGCCGAAGGGCGCATTGCTTTCGCACGCGAACATGATTGCGGCGGGCCGCGCGGTGGCGCAATGCCAGAAGCTCACGGCGGACGATCGCGTGCTGTCGTCGCTGCCGCTTTATCACATCAACGGACAGTGCATCGCGACGGTGAGCCCGCTCGTGTCGGGCGGCAGCATCGTGATGCCGCATCGCTTCAGCGTGTCGCAATGGTGGGGACTGGTCGAGCGCTACCGGCCGACCTGGCTCAACTTCGTGCCGACCATCATCGCGTACCTTCTGAACGGCGCCGATCTCACCGATGCGCAACGGGCGGCTTGCCGTGGCGTGCGTTACGGTCGCTCGGCTTCGGCGCCGTTGCCGCCCGAGCAACACAAGGCCTTCGAGGAGCGCTTCGGCATATCGGTGATGGAAGCGATGGGACTGACCGAGTGCGCGTCGGTTGCCTTCTGCAATCCGCTCGATCCCGCGCGGCGAAAATATGGAACGCCCGGCCTGCCGCTCGCG
>DATKLH010000228.1:0-2562 GCA_035542515.1 Casimicrobiaceae bacterium | reverse complement strand
GCACACATGGGCTTTCGACCGCAAGTGGTGCGCGAGTTGCGCGTCATGGACGCGCGCATCTTCGATCCGCGCCTCATGGGGCTCGCCGCCGACGTGCGCGGCAAGCCGCATCGTTACCGCTCCCAGCGCGTGGCGCAGTGGTACGAGGCGCGCAAGGCAGTCGATCGATGATTCAACCGCACCGAACCCGCCAACCGACGCGCTAACCGACATGGCTCATGTACCGGCCGAGCGCTGCCTCGCCATCATCGAGCTCCTCGCCGACGGCGCTCGTGCGATGCCGCTGGGAGAGATCGCGGAGCGCCTCGCGCTTCCCAAGAGCGGTGCGCATCGCATGCTTGCGACGCTGGTCGATATCGGCTGGGCCGAAAAGGATGCCGACACCAGCTTCTATCGCCTCAGCATGCGCTTGGCGATCCTCGGGCAGCAGTTCTACGTCGCGACCGGCATTCCCGACATCTGCCAGCCGCTGCTCGATCGACTGGCGCGCCAATGTCGCGAGTTCGCACGACTCGCCGTGGTCGACGGCCACGCGCTGGTGTGGGTTGCACACGCGCAGGGCGCGTCCGGTGGCCTCATGTACCAGCCCTCGCTCACCACCAACACGGTGCCGCTGTATGCGACCGCGAGCGGCAAGGCCTGGCTCGCCACGTTACCGATCGATCAGGCGATCCAGATCGTGATGAAGAACGGCGGATTGCAGGATGCGGACCGGTACGGTCCCAATGTCGTGCGTTCGGTCGAAGCGCTGTTGCGCGAGCTCAAGACGACTGCCCGACGCGGTTACGGTCTCGCGCTCAGCGAAGCGGAATTCGGAGTCACGGCCGTGGCGGCGGCCATTCGCGCGGGAGAGCGCAAACCCGCGCTGGGGACTGTCAGCATCGCCGGCCCGAGTGCACGCATGACCGAAAAGCGGGCGCAGGAACTGGCACCGATGGTGCTGCGTAGCGCCGCGGAGCTGTCCGACCTGTGGCCGTTGCGCGCACGCGCTGGCGCGACGATCTCGCAGGATCGGCCCACCCCGCGGCGAACCGCCGTTGCGTGAGCCGCGCCGTCACGTTGTCGAATGCATCGAAGCGCTGGTACGCGCTCTCCAGGCGACCGTGGCGTAGCGTAAGGTATCCGGCGAGCGGCTTGCCGGTCACGAAACGGTCCTCTCGAACGCGATGACTCGATTGCGTCTAGGCTGCATCGCCGATGACTTCACCGGCGCGACCGATCTGGCCAACAACCTCGTTCGCTCCGGCATGCGCGTGGTGCAGGCGATCGACGTGCCGGACAAGCTCCCGATCGATGCGGTCGATGCCATCGTGGTCGCGCTGAAGACGCGAACCATCCTGGCGGCCGACGCGATCGCGCGCTCCCTCGATGCGCTGCGCTGGCTGCGCGCGCTGGGCGCCGAGCAGATCTACTTCAAGTATTGCTCGACCTTCGACAGCACGCCGCGCGGCAATATCGGACCTGTCACCGAGGCGCTGATGGACGCGCTGCACGATCGGCCCGGTGCCGATTTCACCATTGCGACACCGGCGTTTCCCGACAACGGCAGGGCGGTGTTCAAGGGTCATCTGTTCGTCGGGGACGTGCTGCTCAGCGAAAGCGGCATGCGCAACCATCCGCTGACGCCGATGACCGACGCCAATCTGGTACGCGTGCTGCAGGCACAATGTCGGCGCAAGGTCGGGCTGGTCGACTACCAGGTGGTCGCACGAGGGCCCGACGCGATTCGCGCTCGCTTCGCGGCGTTGCGTGCCGAGGGTGTCGCGATCGCGATTGTGGATGCGATTTCCAACGACGATTTGATGCGACTGGGGCCCGCGCTTGCAGCGATGCCGCTCGTCACGGCCGCTTCCGGCGTCGCGATCGCGCTGGCGGCGAATTTCGGGATTGCTCCGTCGAACACCGCCAGCGCTTTGCCCACCGCCGCGGGATCGCAAGCTGTGATTGCAGGCAGTTGCTCGCAGGCGACACAGCGACAGGTTCGCGCATTCGCCGACGCCGGCGCCGCGGCGTTTGCGATCGATCCGTTGCGGATCGCGTCCGCCGTCGATGTGGCGCAAACGGCACTGGCGTGGGCCGCACCTCGCCTCGGCATGGGACCGGTTCTCGTCTTTTCAACCAGCGATCCCGCCACAGTCAAATCCGTGCAGGAGCGCCTCGGTGCCGAGGAGGCCGGCGCCATGATCGAGAATACGCTGGCGCGAATCGCGCGCGGCCTGGTGGATCTGGGCGTGCGACAGCTCGTCGTGGCCGGTGGTGAAACCGCGGGAGCCTGCGTTCAGGCGCTCGGTGTCAAGCAGATGAAGATCGGCCCGCAGATCGATCCCGGTGTGCCGTGGTGTTACGCAGTGAGCGGCGACGACAAGATCGCGTTGCACCTCGCGCTCAAGTCGGGCAACTTCGGTGCGGATGATTTCTTCGCCAGGGCGTTCGCGATGCTCGCATGAGGCGTCGGCCTGGTTGCTGCGCGCGCAGGGCCAGCGCGTTCGGGATTTCAGGTGCTCACTCCGGCTTGATGTTGAAACGCGCAACCAGCGCGCGATTCGATGCGCGCTCCTGCGC
>DATKLH010000227.1:0-5007 GCA_035542515.1 Casimicrobiaceae bacterium | reverse complement strand
CCGGCTCGACTCGGTGATCTTCGCCGCACCGGTGTTCTTCCACATCGTTCGCTATTGGTGGACCTGACCAACTCGCCGCGCGGCGAGGGCGCCGTGCATCCACCGGCGCTGCGCGCCGCCGCATCCGCGGCACGCTCGGCGCGGATGGTGCCCGTCATGAAACAAATGAAACACCAGGCGGGTAGGAATAAAGGCAGCATGCTTCTGTTGGCTGGATTGGCTCCGGCTGGCTGTGCGGGCGTGTCGTCGTGGTTCCCATCCGACCCATGCGAGTGGTCCGGCCCCGCGGCCAACGCGCCATGCAGCTTTGAGGCGGAGTAACATGGCCGTCCCTGGCGCCGGCGGGTAATCCCTCTCCCCACCCGCCGGCGCCGTCGTTTTATAGACCCTCGATCACGCGATGTCCGACCCTGGCCTGCCCCAGCCCGAGCTCATTGCCGCCATTCCGCGCTTGCGCCGCTACGCGCGAGTGCTGACCGGAGAAGCGACGCGAGCCGACGATCTGGTTCAGGAGACCCTGGCCCGGGCATGGGAAAAGCGACGCCTGTGGACGGTTGGCAGCGACCTGCGTGCCTGGCTGTTCACCATCATGCACAACGTGTTCGTGAACCAGCGCGCGAGTGCCCGACGCGAAGCGCAGAACGTGTCGCTGGACGACGAAGACTCGGCGATCGACGTGCCCGTGCGTGCCACGCAAATGGTGCGCGTGGAGCTGCAGGAGATGTTGCGCGAGGTTGCCAAGCTGCCGCCCGAACAGCGCGAGGTTCTCCTGCTCGCCGCCGTCGAAGAGTTGCGCTACGAAGAGATCGCGACCGTCCTCGCGATTCCGGTCGGAACCGTGATGTCGCGCCTGTCCCGCGCACGCGAACGGATGAGGCGCGCCGCGTTCGGGCCTGCGGAGAACGTAACCCCGTTCAAAGCGGTCAGGTGATGACCGGATGAGCGTTTCCCCGATCAGCGACGCTGATCTGCATGCCTACGCCGATGGTCAGCTCGACCGCGCGCGCCTTGCCGAGGTCGAGGCGGCGCTTGCGCGCGACCCGTCCCTCGCGCTGCAGGTCGACGAGATTCGCAGGCAGAACGCACTGCTGCGGCAGGCCACCGAAGCCTGGCTCGAGGAGCCGATTCCCCAGCGTTTGATCGACGCGGCGACCGCGAAAGCCGGGGGCTGGCAGCGCGTGCGGCCGGCCTTGCCGTATGCAGCGGCTGCGGCCATGCTCGTCGTGGGCATGTCGATCGGATGGTTTGCGCGCGACGCGCAGCTCGAGCGCACCGGAACGCCGACGACTTTCGCGCGCCAGGCTGCGCTCACGCACGTGCTGTACGCAACGGACGTGAATCGTCCCGTCGAGGTCTGGGCCGCCGAAGAGAAGCGCCTCGCCACGTGGCTCACCCGCCGACTCGGTTTCGCCGTGCACGCGCCGGACCTCAACAGTGCCGGTTTCGCACTGGTCGGGGGTCGGCTGGTGGCCGGCAACGAGAAACCCACGGCGTTGTTCATGTACGAGGACGGTGCGAAGCACCGCCTCACGCTGCAGGTCCGCAAGCAAGCCGAAGGCACGCGCGAGACCGCATTCCGCTACGCGGTCGAAGATGGGGTCGGCGTGTTCTACTGGATCGACGATGCGTGCGGGTATGCGTTGTCGGGCAACTTCGATCGCGCACAACTGCTGTCGATCGCGCGCCTGGTCTATGGGCAGCTCGCTGCTGCCGAAGTGACCGCCAAGTAACAGGATCCCTGGATCCGCGCTGCGCAGCATCGTTGCGCGGCGATGACGGCGCTGTTCATCGCACGTTGCCTGGCGTACGTCGGGTTTCGCTTGGCGCATGACGGGTCGTCGGGCGAGAATCACCGCTTGCCTCATGCCATGTCCAGGCCCGTCTCCCTCAGCGTCTGCGTGCTCATGTCGACAACGCCGCAGGACACGCTGGCGCCATGAGAGGCGTGTACATCGCCGCGCTGCTCGTCGCCGGCATCTTCGCGCCGGTGCCCGGGCGCCTGATCGGCAACCTGGTCCGCGAGGGCACCTGGAGCTATTGACGATGCCGCAACGCGTGCCTGCCCGCATCGGCGATCCGGTGGACGCGATCGAGACGCCGGCGCTGGTGCTCGACCTCGATGCGTTCGAGCGCAACCTCGATCGAATGGCGGCGGCGACGCACGGGCTGCGCCTCCGCCCGCATGCCAAGTCGCACAAGTGCGCGGAGATCGCGCGCGCCCAGATCGCGCGCGGCGCGGTGGGCATCTGTTGCCAGAAGACCGACGAGGCGGCTGCCCTGATCGCCGCCGGCATTCGCGACGTGCTGGTCACCAACGAGGTCGTTGCGCGCAGCAAGATCGCGCGACTGGTCGAGCTCGCGCGCGAGGCGAACGTCGGCGTGCTGGTCGACGCGCCGGGTCCGATCCTCGAGCTGTCGTCGGCCGCGAGCGCCGCGAATGTCACGCTCGACGTGTATGTGGAAATCGACGTCGGCGCGCACCGCTGCGGCGTGACCCCCGGACCGGTCGCGCTCGCGCTGGCCCAAGAGATCGCGGCGGCATCCGGATTGCGCTTTCGTGGCGTGCACGCCTATCACGGCGCCGCGCAACACCTGCGCGAACCCGAAGAGCGCAAGAGCGCGATCGCGCAGGCCGCGGAGCATGCGCGCGTCACGCGTGATCTCATCGAAGAGGCAGGACTGGTGTGCGCGATCGTTACCGGAGGCGGGACCGGGACGTGGACTCACGAGCGCGATTCCGGCATCTGGAACGAGTTGCAGCCGGGCTCCTACGTGTTCATGGACGCCGATTACTCGCGCAACACGCCGGGCGGGAACGACGTGCATTTCACGCAAAGCCTGTTCGTCATCTCGAGCGTGATGAGCCTGCCGAGCCCGGGCCGCGCGATCGTCGATGCGGGGCTCAAGGCGTTCTCGTTCGACTCGGGGCTGCCGCTGGTGCATGCGCGCAGCGACGTCGAATACGCGAAGGCATCCGACGAGCATGGCGTTCTCGCCGTGGAGCGCGATGCGCCCCCGCTCGCGCTGAACGATCAGGTGTGGCTGATCCCGGGCCATTGCGACCCGACCGTGAACCTCTACGACTGGATCGTCGGCTTTCGCGCCGGGCGCGTCGAAGCGGTGTGGCGGATCGAGGGGCGGGGGGCGCTGGCGTAGTCGCGCAAGCGTTTTGCGGGCTGGCTCACGCTGTCCTTTCCCGGCGCACGCCTCGTCGGATCGCGCAAGGTTCCTGCGCCTGCGATGCGCGAACCTTTCGCCCGCTAGATCGTTACCAGCCCCATCGGCGTCCGCACCATCGCGGCCAGTCGCGGTGATTGTCCGTAGGTGACTTTCACTGCATCGGACAAACCCAGCTTCGCGAGCGCGGCGCGAATCGGCCCCGGGTCGGGATGCTCGCCGGCAAGCGCCGTGAGACGTATCCCCGCATCGGGCATCTGATCGGCCGGATGACGCGCGTCCGACCACTGGATGAGTGTCGGCACCAGGCCTCGACCAGGAAGGTGGCCATCGTCGGGGATGGTCATCCACCAGCTGAAAGTGCCGCGCGCCATCGGATGGATCGGACCCAGGTCCTCGGGACAGCGATCGCGCGCGATCGCGATCGCGTCGGTGCGCGCAACGTAATGGATCAATCGAGGCCCTTCGGCCAGCGATGCGCGCATGCGCGGCTCATCCAGATCGAACCAGCGCGGACGCTTGGGCGTTATGCCCTGCGGGTCGATCGCGATGACTTCCAGGTACAGGCGATCGCCGAGCCGCAGCAGCGCGTTGTGCGTTCCCATTGCGGCATGCTTGCCCCCCGGCTGCGGCCGCAGGCCGAGCTTGCCCTCGACGTAGTCGCACCCCGCCTGAAGGTCGGTCGCGCCCACGACGACATGATCGAGCGCAACAAGCGCCGAAGCGTTGCCTTGCGCAGCCATTGGTTCGTTCGATGGTGCGGCTAGCGATGCGGCTCGTCGGCGGCGAAGTCGAGCTCGACGCGAGCACCGTTGGGATCGAAGAAGAAAACCTGCCAGGTGCCTGCGCCGACCACGCGACGACAGGTGTGCTGGATGTTCAAGGCGGTCAGGCGTGCGATGGTGTCGGAAAGGTTCTCGGCCGAGAACGCCATGTGATCGATGACGCCAGGCTTGAGATCGGTGCGCGGGCGCCCGCCGATGACATGCAGGATCGGCTGGCCGCCGGCGTAGAGCCATGCGCCGGGAAAATCGAAAGCCGGTCGCGGGCCATCCGCCAGGCCCATCGCTTCGCGATAGAAGCGCACCGTACCCGGCACGTCGTCGGTGAGGATCGTGAAGTGATTCATCGCGGTCGCGGGCATTCCGAGGGGTCCTCCAGAGCTGTTTGTGCGCATTATCTCAGCCTCCGAGCTCCGTCACGAAGCTCGCAAGCAATTGCGTCGCGCTCGGGGGGCGTGGATCGTTGTACGGATGCTTCGCATCGCCGCCGCTCCACGCGTGACCCAGACCGGCGATGCTCACGTAGCGCACCAGCAGCGCTGTGTCGCGCCGCCATTCGCGGGTGACCACGATGCGCCCGTCGGACATCGCTTCGTGGTGCTCGATATCGGCGCGCGGCACGGCGCTCGCGGGGTCGAGCAACGCGGCCGGATGATCGTTGAAGCGAAGATACTGACGAACCAGAGCCGCGGCGTTGCGCGGCGCCACGATGTTGTCCTGCTCGCCCTGCACGACGCACAGCGCCACGCGCCGGAGATCCTCGCCTGCGAGGCGCCGCGCACCTTCGCCGATCGCGACGACATCGGTCTCGGGACCGCGCGCGGCGACGGTCAGCGCGCTCATCGGAGACAGCGCCGCGCCACAGGGGATGCCGCAGTGCGCGAAAACGCCGCGCACGAGCTGCGGATAGCGCAATCCCATGATCGCCGCAAGCGAAGCGCCGGCCGAGATGCCCGCGACGACGATGCGCGCGGGATCGGCGCGGTAGCGCTTGCGCACGGTGTTGATTTGCGCGGCGACGATCGCTGCTTCGCCCGCCCCGCTCGCT
>DATKLH010000226.1:0-6491 GCA_035542515.1 Casimicrobiaceae bacterium | reverse complement strand
TTACATGACACCTGCGATCGAGTCCGACGAGATCGTCAGTGCCATTCGCTACCGGCCGTGGCCGGCCGGACACGGCTGGGCGTTCGACGAGTACGCACGACGCAAAGGCGACTTCGCGATCGTCTCGGTCGCAGCGCTGGTGCAGGCGGACGGCCATGGACGTATCGCGCGGGCGGCGCTTGCGATGGGTGGCGTCGGGCCGGTGCCGATGCGCGTGCCGCTTGCGGAGGCCGAGCTTGCCGGTCAAGTTCCCGGTGCCGACCTGTTCGCGCGTGCCACCGCGCATTGCGAAGCCATCGAACCGCTCGAAGACGCCTTCATTCCACCCTGGTACCGTCGCAAGCTGGCTCCGGTGCTCGCGCGACGCGTGCTTCGTGTTGCCTGCCGGCGTGCCGGCCTCATGACCGATGAGTAATCCGATACCCAAGCGCACCGTCACGGTGACCGTCAACGGAACTGCGCATACGCGCGAGGTCGAGCACCGGCTCACGCTCGCCGACTTCCTGCGCCACGAGCTGAACCTCACCGGCACGCACCTGGGCTGCGAGCACGGCGTGTGTGGCGCATGCACGGTGTTGATCGACGGTCGCTCGATGCGCGGCTGCCTCACGCTGGCCGTGCAGGCCGACGGTCGCTCGGTGACCACCGTCGAAGGCCTCGCGCCGGACGGCGTGATGAATCGCCTGCAGATGGCGTTCTGGGAGCGTCACGGCTTGCAGTGCGGTTTTTGCACCGCGGGCATCCTGATGAGTCTCACCGAGTGCCTGCGCGACAATCCCAAGCCGTCGGAGGAGCAGGTGCGCGACGTGCTTTCGGGGCATCTTTGTCGCTGCACGGGTTATCAGAACATTGTTGCCGCTGCACTCGATGCCGCAGCCGCGGCCGACGAGGTATCGCGATGAGCACACCGCGTCCGCGAACCGTCGGCCATCGTGTACGGCGCATCGAGGATCCGGCGCTGCTGCAGGGCAAAGGTCGCTTCGTCGACGACATCAAGCTGCCCGGCGCCCTGCATGTCGCCTTCGTGCGCAGTCCGCACGCGCACGCCCTGATTCGCTCGATCGATTTCAGCGACGCGCTGGCGCTGCCCGGTGTGATCGCGGTGTATGGGGCGCGCGACCTGGCCGGGACGCTCGCGCAGCAGCGCCTGCCGCTCGCCTTTCCGGAGGGCAAGCTGAGCGCGGAGGCGATGCCTTTCATTCTCGCGTGCGACGAGGCGTGCTACGTCGGCGAGGCGATTGCCATGGTCGTCGCGACGTCACGCTACATCGCGGACGACGCGATCGATCGCGTGGTCGTCGACTACGACGTGCAGCCCGCGCTGGTCGACCCGCGCGAGGCGATCGCCGATGGAGCGCCGCCCGCGTGCTCAACCATCGCGTCGAACCTGTTCACGCGCTTCACGGTCGGCTACGGAGAATGCGACCAGTCCTTTGCGTCGGCCGCTCACGTGCTGAGCGACACGCTGTTCCAGCATCGAGGTGTCGCGCATCCGATGGAAGGACGCGGCATCCTCGCTCATGTCGACCCGGGCACCGAGACGCTGACGCTGTGGTCGTCGACGCAGCTGGCGCACGAGCTGCGCGACAACGTCGCCGAGATGCTGAACCGGCCGGTGGACAAGGTGCGCGTGATCGTGCCCGATGTCGGCGGCGGCTTCGGCGCGAAGTTCATGGTGTATCCCGAGGAGATCGCGGTTGCGGCCGCTGCCGTCCTGCTCGGACGGCCGGTGAAGTGGATCGAGGATCGGCGCGAGCACTTCGTCAGCGCGATCCAGGAGCGCGACCAGTACTGGCAGATCGAGATCGCGGTGGATGCGGACGGCGTGCTCAGGGGCGTGCGCGGCCAGCTCGTGCACGACCAGGGCGCTTACGCGCCACACGCCATCACGGTGCCGTACAACAGCGCGAGCTCGCTGCCGGGTCCCTATGTGCTTCCGGCCTATGCGCTCGACGTCTTGATCGTGCGCACCAACAAGCCGCCGGTCATTCCGGTACGCGGTGCGGGCTATCCGCAGGGCACCTTCGCGATGGAACGCATGCTCGACCTCGTCGCGGACAAGCTCGGCATCGATCGCGCCGAAGTGCGCCGACGCAATCTCATCCCCGCGAGCCGCATGCCTTACCCCGTCGGCCTGATCAATCGCGCGGGCAACCCTGTGGTTTACGACAGCGGCGACTATCCGACGTGTCAGAGCAAGGGACTCGAAGCGGCCGACTACGCCGGCTTTCGCGCCCGGCAGGAGGCGGCACGACGCGCAGGGCGTTGGATCGGAATCGGCATGTCGCATGGACTCAAGTGCACGGGCCGCGGACCCTACGAGACGGCCACGGTCCGTGTCGCGCCGACCGGTCGCGTGCTGCTCTACACCGGCGCGCACGCGATGGGTCAGGGCATCGAGACCGCGCTCGCGCAGATCTGCTGCGATCAGCTTGGCGTGAGCATCGATGACATCGACGTCACCTGCGGAGACACCGCGTTCGTGTCCTCGGGCATCGGCGGTTACGCGAGTCGACAGGCGATCATCGCGGGATCATCGGTCCAGCTCGCCGCGCAGGCGGTGCGCGAAAAAGCGCTCAAGGTGGCTGGCCAGCTGCTTGGCGCCGACAAGGATCTCGTGCTCGCCAACGGTGCCGTTCACGTCGCCGGACGACCCGATCTCGCCGTCTCGCTGGGACGCATCGCGGTGGCGCTGCGCGGAGCGGCGGGCTACTGGTTCCCCGAAGGCGTCGAAGTCGGCCTCGAGGCGACGCGTCACTTCCGCGTCGACGCCATGACCTACGCCAACGGCTTCCATGTGTGCGAAGTGGAAATCGACATCGGCACTGGGCATGTCCACGTCACGCGCTACATCGCCGTGCAGGACAGCGGCAAGATCGTCAATCCGCTGCTCGCCGAGGGCCAGATCGTCGGCGGCATCGTGCACGGGATCGGCAATGCGTTGTTCGAGCGCATGGCCTATGACTCGAGCGGACAGCCGATCACGACCACCTTCGCGGACTATCTGCTTCCAACTTCGACCGAAGTGCCGCACATCGAAGTCCTCACCAACGAGACGCTGTCGCCGCTCAATCCGATGGGCATGAAGGGCGTGGGCGAAGTCTCCGTGCTGCCGGTGACCGCGGCGATCGCTTCGGCGATCGACGATGCACTGCGACCGCTTGGCGTGCGCGTGCGTGAAGTGCCGCTTTCGCCGGTGCGGCTGCTCGAGATGATCCTCGACACGACCTCCGCAGACGGTTCGACGATGACCGATCGCGTTGCGGCAGGCGCTGTGCGCGCGCCGGCCAGCACGATGACTTGAGCGTCGGTCGATGCGCCCCGCGTCTCCTTCTCGGATGGAAGCGTATTCATCGCGACCGGCGATGGTGCGCGCGTTGCGCAACGCGTCGTGCTGTCCGGGTGCGCGGCCGTGAACAAACTGTCGATCACCCTGGCGACGTGGGATTACGACCGCGTGCGTCCGATCCTGGACGGACGCGTCGAGATCGAGGGATGCGAGCCGAACTGCCTCGTGCTGCCACCCGAGGAGTGTTTTCATCGCGCGTACCTGCACGGCGAATTCGAGGTTTCCGAGATCGGTTTCAGTCCCTACCTGATCGCGGTGTCGCGCAACCAGTGCCCGTATGTCGCGGTCCCGGTGTTCCTCTCGCGCGGGTTCCGTCACTCCGCGATCTATATCCGCACCGACCGCGGCATCCGCGCCCCCGCCGACCTCAAGGGCAAGACCATCGGTGTGGTCGAGTACCAGATGTCCGCCGTGATGTGGGCGCGCGGCATGCTCGCCGACGAGTACGACGTGCAGCCACGAGAGGTACGTTGGCGCCAGGGCGGGCTCGACGTCCCGGGGCGCAAGGACAAGTTCCCGCTCAATCTGCCGCCCGACTTTCCGCTGGAGCCGGTGCCGGAAGGCATGACGTTGTCGAAGATGCTCGCCGAGGGTCGGCTCGATGCCGTCATCGCACCGCGGGCTCCGACCTGCTATGGCGATGGCAAGGCGCCGGTGGCGCGATTGTTCGAGGACTTCGCCTCCGCCGAGCGGGATTACTTCAAGCGCACGCGCGTATTTCCGATCATGCACGCGCTGGGCATACGCAACGACGTGCACGAGCGCCATCCCTGGCTTGCCGCCAGTCTCTACAAGGCGTTCGCAGAGGCGAAGCGCATCGCAACCGCGGACCTCTTCGAGTTCACGGCCTTGAAGATCGGGCTGCCGTGGATCGTTTCGCACGCACGCGAGACGCGCGAATTGATGGGCGAGGACTTCTGGCCCTATGGGATTGCAGCGAACCGCCACACGCTGGAGGTCATGACGCGCTATTCGTTCGATCAGGGCCTCGCGGTGCGCAAGCTCGCGCCGGAAGAACTGTTCGCCGAGGGCGTTCGGGACGTGTAAGACACACAGGCGCTGCGCGGCGGCGCGTTGTCGCAGTCGGCAGGCAACGCCGAGGAGCCACGGTGCAGGCCGTGAACGGAGCACGCGAGTTCCAAGGGCGCATCTCGTTACTGGGAGCATGAACCATGACCAAGGTCGCGACAGCACTGGAGCCCCGCGCCGAAGGCGTGAAATCGCATCTGCTGGAAGAGTCGATCCTCCCCGTGCTCCGCAAACAGAGGACGATCGGCACCTGGGGCTTCGTCTACATCTGGATCGGCATCGCGGTGATCATCGCGACGTTCCAGCTGGGAGCTGCCGGTGTCGAGGCGGTACCGCTCACCGTCGTCGTCCCCATCATCCTGCTCGCCAACGTGGCGCTCGCCGTATTGATGACGCTGACCGCGGACATCGGGACCGAGCATGGACTGTCGTTCGCGGTCTACCTGCGCGCGCCGTTCGGCACGGCGGGAACCCACCTGCCGGCGCTGTTCCGCGGCGTGATCGCGGCCATCTGGTTCGGGATCCAGACCTATCTGGGCGCGCTCGCGATCAACGGCATCGTCGAATACTTCACCGGCTTCTCGAGCTGGGCGCTGTGGTACGCGGTGTTCGCCGTGGTGCAGGTGATGAACACCGCGTACGGCATCAAGGCGGTGGAGAAGCTCGCGGATATCGCGGCGCCGGCGATCATCGCAATCTCCATATGGATGTACTTCGTGCTCGACGACGTCGCGCGCGCCAAGGGATTGAACATCTGGACCTGGACCGGAAGCAAGGACACGACGGTCATGACGCTCTTTCTCGCGAATCTCGCGTTCTGGTCCACGCTCGCCATCGACATCCCGAACATCACGCGCTTCCTCAAGGCCGAGCCGACCAAGTCGTTCGCACGACGCAACCGTCACGTGTTCTGGGCGCAACTGGTCGCGCTGCCACTGACGCAGACCTGGGTCGCGGTGATCGGGGCCGCCTCGTTCATCGCGGCGGGCAATTGGAATCCCATCGAAGTGATCCAGACGCAGGCCACCGGCTTCCGCCTGCTGGTGCTGCTCGCGCTGGTGGTTCTCGCGCAGTGGTCGACCAACAACGCGGCCAACCTGATCCCGGCGGCGCTCACCTTCGTCAATGCGGGTGCACCGCGGCTCGGTTACAAGACCGGCGTTTGGCTCGCAGGGATCATCGGAACCCTGTCGATGCCGTGGCTGATCCTCGACAACCTGTTCAGCTTCCTGTTCTCGTACGGCTCGTTCCTGTCGACCATCGGCGGCATCATGATCGCCGACTATTACCTGCTGCGCCGGCGCCGGCTGAACGTTCCCGATCTGTACGATCCGGGCGGCCAGTTCCGATTCATGCGTGGCGTGAATCCGGCGGGAATGCTCACCTGGCTCATCGGCGGCGCGCTCGCGTTCTATTCGGGCGCGTGGGCCTTCGTGGTCGGGTTCCTGGTCGGATTCGTCCTCTACCTCGTCCTGATGAAATTGTGGGTCCTCGATGCGTACCCGCAATCGGAGATCACCTCGGGTTACAGCGACAGCTATCTCGGGACCAGCGTCGACCAGAACTGGGTGTACAGCGAGCAGAAGGGCTTCTCGCGCGTGGCGACGGCCGCGCTGACCGACGAAAAGCTCACGCGCGAGGACCTTTGACCCGGGCGCGGAACGACGCGCGACCGCCCCGCAAGGCTTCGAATCGAATCCGCGTGCGACAGGAGACCGGCCGTTGAATTGCAATGCGCAGACGCAGCTCTCGGTGGGATTCGTGCTCCAGCCGGAGTTCACGTTGATCGCCTTCGCCGGGTTTGTCGATGCATTGAGGCTCGCGGCGGACGAGCGCGACGGCAGCCGGCCGATTCGTTGCGCGTGGAGCGTGCTCGCGCCGACCAGCGCGCCGATTCGCGCCAGTTGTGGCGTGGAGATCCATCCGACGTCGCATCTGGTCGATCCGGGGCGGTTCGACTACCTCGTCGTGGTCGGCGGATTGCTGCGCGGCGGTCATCACATCGACGCGCAGCTCGTGCGCTATCTGCAGCAGGCGGACGCGGCCGGTGTTCCGCTCGTCGGCATCTGCACCGGCAGCTTCGTGCTCGCTCGCTCGAACCTGCTGCGCGGCT
>DATKLH010000225.1:0-9560 GCA_035542515.1 Casimicrobiaceae bacterium | reverse complement strand
ACTAACGCATGGCCGAACGCAAACGCTTGCGTCGGCGCTCGGTTTTTGGTGCACTTGCCGCGCGGCTGCCGACGAGCCGCCTCGAGGCAGCCGCGGTTGCGCTGGATCGAGCCAAAGTTTCGTGCGCGCCCCGAGGTCTGGGCACACGTCGGCGTCGGGCGAACGGCGCTGACGCGAACGGCGCGAGACTTTGGCTCGTCACTTGGGAGGAGCGCGATGAGGTTTCTGGACCACCTCGAAGAATGGCTGATCGCGTTCCTCATGGGCGCCGCAACCCTGCTGATCTTCGTGGCGGTGGTGCATCGCTATGCAGCCGGTACGCCGATTCCCTACGTGCAGGACTGGCTGCTCACCATCGACCTCTCGTGGGCGCAGGAATTGTGCATCTACATGTTCGTGTGGATGGCCAAGTTCGGCGCGGCCTACGGTGTACGCACCGGCATCCACGTCGGCGTCGACGTGATGATCAACCGCCTGCCACCGGGGCTGCGCAAGACCTACGTGCTGTTCGGCCTTGGCGCCGGCGCGCTGTTCACCGGCATCGTCGGCACGCTCGGCGCGACCTTCGTCTGGGACATCGCGCACACCAATTCGACCTCGCCCGATCTCGAGATCCCGAAGTGGATCGTGTACCTGTGCATCCCGCTCGGCAGCTACCTGATGTGCTTCCGCTTCCTGCAGGTGGCGTGGTCGTTCGCGCGCACCGGTGAGCTGCCGCACCACGACGTCGCGCACGTCGAGGGCATCGAGGAAGCGCAGGACATCAATCCGTACGCGATGCCCGACAACCTGCATCCCGCCGACGTGCGACCGGGAGGGCGGCCATGAGCACCGCGACGCTCCCGCTGGACGGACCGGTCAAGACCTACCGCTGGCCGGCACTGCTGCCGATTGCGCTGCTCGGCGTGCCGGTGGCACTGAAGCTCGCCGGCGTGCCGATCGCCAACCCGTGGATCATCTTCGCCCTCCTTTTCGGCCTGATGCTCACCGGCATGCCGATCTCGATCTCGCTCGGCCTCACCGTGCTCACGTACCTGTTCACGATGACCACCGTGCCGATCGAGTCGGTCGCGCTGAAGCTGTTCACCGGCATCGAGAAGTTCGAGATCATGGCGATCCCGTTCTTCATCCTGGCCGGGAACTTCCTCACGCACGGGGGTGTGGCGCGGAGGATGATCAACTTCGCCTCCGCCATGGTGGGCCACTGGTTCGGCGGGCTGGGGCTCGCGGGTGTCGTGGCGTGCGCCCTGTTCGCGGCGGTATCGGGCAGTTCACCCGCGACCGTCGTTGCGATCGGGTCGATCGTGCTGCCGGCGATGGTCCGTCAAGGTTTCCCGCAGCGCTTCGGCGCCGGCATCGTCACGACGTCGGGCGCGCTCGGCATCCTGATCCCGCCGTCGATCGTGATGGTGATGTACGCCGTCGCGACCAACACGTCGGTGGGCGCGCTGTTCATAGCAGGCATCGTTCCCGGACTGGTGCTCGCCACGATGCTCGGCCTGGTGACCTGGTATCGCGCACGCAAGTTCAACTACCCGCGCCAGCCGCGCGCGACATGGGGCGAACGCTGGCGCACGTTCCGCCAGAGCGTCTGGGGCCTGCTGCTGATCATCGTGGTGATCGGCGGCATCTACACCGGCATCTTCACACCGACCGAGGCCGCCGCGATGAGCGCGGTCTACGCGTTCTTCGTCGCGGTGTTCGTGTACAAGGACATGCCGCTGTCCAAGGTGCCGAAGGTATTGCTCGACTCGGCCAACATGAGCGCGATGCTGCTCTACATCATCACCAACGCGGTGATGTTCAGCTACCTTATGACCTCCGAGAACATCCCGCAGGAGCTCGCCAACTGGATGCTCGGCAAGGGGCTTGGCGTCATCGCCTTCCTGCTGTTCGTCAACATCATCCTGTTGCTCGCAGGCAATGTGATGGAGCCGTCCTCGATCGTGCTGATCATGGCACCGATCCTGTTCCCGGTCGCGATGAAGCTCGGCATCGACCCGATCCACTTCGGCATCATGATGACGGTGAACATGGAGGTCGGCATGTGCCATCCGCCGGTCGGTCTCAACCTCTATGTGGCGTCGGGCATAGCGAAGATGGGGATCACCGAGCTCACCATAGCGGTGTGGCCATGGCTGCTGACCATGCTCGTGTTCCTCGTGATGGTCACCTACTGGCCGTCCCTCTCCATCTTCCTGCCCAAGGCATTGGGGATGATATAGGCAGGCGGGCGAAAGTTTCGCGACGCGGCCCGCATTTGGGTTCTTTTTCGCGGCGGCGCGCGTCGCACGATACTTTCGCCCGGAAACAGTCAGCACGACCGGCTTGAGGCGGCTCTGCGCCGGTCGCGCAGCAAAGGCACGGAACAACGAGCGCCGGCCCTAGGCTGATCTTCCGTTCGGCAAATCGCTGGATGGAAAACCGCTGGTCGCGCTGCGCTCGGTGTTTCGTTGGAGTTGCCGCACGAACGCCGCCGAGCCGCCTCGAGGCGTTCGTGCAAGCCTCGCCCCGGCGAAAGTATCGTGCGATCGCCGCGATGGGGATGGAACCCGTGCGCGTGCCGGATTGCGACACTTCGGCCCGCTTAACCGCAGTCCACCGTGCTGATCCGGCCGTTCTCCACGCGATGCACGATGCTCGCAGTCGCAGGCGCCGCGCGACGCTCGCGCCATGGCGATGCCGCGATCGCGGCGCGTAGATCGCGAAATCCCGCGTCGCGGCGCGCCGCAATCGACGGACGCGAGAATTCCGCATCGCTTGCGGAAATCTCCTCGGCGCTCGGGCGATAGATCACGTGCACGATATCGATCGTCTTGTCCGGCTGCTCGGCCGCCGCAGTGGTCGCGACGGCGTCCCTCGACGTCGGTACAGGCAGTCTATGGCCCGCCGCGACAAGTGCGCGACGAAGGTTGTGCTGGGTCGCCAATGAAGCGATCGCGTGCGAGCTGCGGCTCGCGTACTGGATCTGCTTCTGCCTCCAGTTGACCTGATCCATGGTGGTCGGCGGCGGTCCCGCCGCGCTCCACAGATCGATCATGAACACCAGCGTGTGACCGCCATGCTCGTCGGCGTAGATCGCCTCGAGCGGCGTGTTCGACACGCATCCTCCGTCCCAGTACAGCTCCTTGCCGATGCGCACCGGCGGAAAGCCGGGCGGCAGCGAGCCGCTCGCAAGCACGTGATCGATATCGATGCGACGCTTGAAGTTGTCGAAGAATTCGAGCTCGCCCGTCGACAATCGGGTTGCACCGAGGCTCAGCCGGACCGGTTTGGCGTTGACCAGATGGAAGTCTGCAAGGCGCGCGAGCGTCGCGCGCATCGGTGACGGATCGCAATAGCCGGCCTGCTCGGGCTCGACGTAGGGGAGCAGCGCGGGATTGGGAATGCGCGGCGTCCAGAAGTTGGGCTGTCCGAACAGCACCGCGCCAGCGACGCTCGCCTCGTTGAATGCCACACGCGCAGGTCCATGCAACAGCGTGCCCCATTCGTTGGGCCACGAGATCTCTTCCCAGAGCTCGGTGAGGCGCGCAAGCCGGCGTTCGGGCGCGTTGCCGGCGATGATCGCCGCATTGATCGCACCGATGGATATTCCGCTCACCCAGTCCGGCCGCAGCCCCGCCTGCTCGAGCGCCTGATAAGCGCCGATGTGATATGCACCCAGTGCTCCGCCGCCCTGAAGCACCAAAGCGATGCGCGACGCTTGCACGCTCCTTGGCCGCTCGATGTCTTGCGCGTGCGTGGATGGCTTGGATCTCGACTTCGTCGCGACGACCATTCGATGCACCCCGTCGCAATGCAATTCGCCGATGCTACCTCGCGGCGTTGGTTCTTGTGCGTCGGCCGGCGCGATCGAGCGCACGAATATTCGCCGCGCGTGCGCCGCACGGCACCGATCCGCCAGCACCGGCCGCAAGCGGCGAGTGCTCGGCTACCGGCTTTGCCGCGCGCCCGCTCGATTCAAAGGCAGCCGACAGTTCTGCAAACCGCACGCCGTTATACCCGATCGTTCGACGCGCGCCGGAAGAGCTCCGCTGAAGCTCTTGCCCTGCCCGCTCGTGGTGCGAAGCTCAGGTCGCTGCTATACGCGCGACCAGCGCGTCGGCGAAACTGCGCGTCGAGGCGGTTCCGCCGAGGTCGCGCGTGCGTACGTTGTCCTGGTTCAGCGTCACGTCGATGGCCGCATGAAGGCGGCGCGCAAGATCCGCGCGGCCGACGTGCTCCAGCATCATCGCGCCGGCCAGGATGAGGGCGAGCGGATTGGCGATGCCCTGCCCCGCGATATCCGGCGCGGATCCGTGCACGGCTTCGAAGATCGCCGCGTTCGATCCGATGTTCCCGCCGGGTGCCATGCCCAGTCCACCCACCAGCCCCGCGATCTCGTCGGAGAGGATGTCGCCGAAGAGGTTGGTGGTCACGATCACGTCGAACTGCCACGGATTGAGCACCAGCTGCATCGCGCAGGCGTCGACGATGCGCTCGTCCATCGCGATCCGACCTTCGTAGCGCTTCGCCACGTCGCGCCCTGCCTCAAGGAAAATGCCGGTCAGCGCCTTGAGGATGTTCGCCTTGTGGACGATGGTGACCTTGCGCCGACCGTTGCGCACCGCGTAGTCGAACGCGAACTCGGCGATGCGCCGGCAGCCCACGCGCGTATTCACGCCCGAGCCGATCGCCACGGCGCGCGGATCGTCGCCGATGGGAATGTAATGCTCGAACCCGACGTACAGGCCCTCGGTGTTCTCGCGCACCAGCACGAGGTCGATGGCTTCGTAGCGGCCGCCGGGGATCAGCGTTCGCGCCGGACGCACGTTCGCGTACAGCAGGAATTCCTCGCGCAGCCGCACGTTGATCGAGCGGAAGCCGGCGCCCACCGGCGTGGTCAGCGGGCCCTTGAGCGCAAGTCGATTGCGTCGAATGCTCTGCACGGTTGCGGGGGGCAACGGATCGCCGAGCGCATCGATCGCCGCCATGCCGGCAACACAGCGCTCCCACGCGAACGGCGCCCCGAGCGCGTCGAGCACCCGGACGGTCGCGTCCGCGATCTCCGGGCCGATGCCATCGCCCTCGATCAGCGTGGCCGGAATGGTGGATGCAGTTGGCGCCATGTGATCCTCGAGACACTGCGGCGAAGCTCGAATTATCCACTGGACACGGATCGCCGCTGCCGCTCGTGTAATGTTGGCGCACGAGGATGCGCCGCCGGTCGAGGCGGCGAAGGTTGGGGGCACGCATGACCGTACTGGACCAATCCGCACGCGGCGTCTATATCATCACCGTGACGCCGTTTCGCGACGATGGTGCACTGGATCTCGAGAGCACCGATCGAGTCGTCGACTTCTACCTGGACCACGGCGCCGACGGCCTGACCGTGCTCGGGGTCATGGGCGAAGCGCCCAAGCTTTCGAGCGAAGAAGCACGCAGCTACGTGCACCGCGTGCTCGCGCGTGTGCGCGAACGCATTCCGGTGATCGTCGGCGTTTCCGCGCCGGGTTTTGCGCCGATGCGCGAGTTGGCGGCCAGCGTGATGGACATGGGCGCGGCGGGCGTGATGGTTGCCCCTGCGTCCACCGTCAAGACCGATGAGCAGGCCTTCGCGTATTTCGAAATGGTGGCCGAAACCCTTGGCAGCGGCGTTCCGTTCTGCGTGCAGGACCATCCGCTCGCAAGCGGCGTGCAGCTTCCCGTCGGGGTGATCGTGCGCATCGTGAAGACGCTGCCGACCTGCGTGATGGTCAAGCACGAGGACTGGCCGGGGCCGGGGCTTGCGAAGCTGTCCGCGTTGCGCGCAGCGAGCGATCGCGGCGAGATGCGGCGTATCTCGATCCTCGCCGGAAACGGCGGCGGCCTGTTCCTCCCCGAAGAGCTCGGGCGCGGCGCCGACGGCGCAATGACGGGTTTCGGCTATCCCGAGATGATGGTCGACGTTTGTCGCCATCATTTCGCAGGCGAAGTCGAGCGTGCGTACGACGTCTTCGACGCCTACCTGCCGCTCGCTCGCTTCGAGCAGCAATCCGCGCTCGGACTGGCAGTGCGCAAATACCTGCTGTGGAAGCGCGGTGCGATCGCATCGACCATGGTGCGCAAGCCGGGTCCGCGGCTGTCGCAGGCGGATATCGCCGACATCGATCGCCTCATTGCCCGCCAAACCCGGCGCTTGCGCGAGATCGGATAAGGCGCATCAACCGCGCCCGGCGGAAAGCGCATGGAAACCGGCTCCACAGCGCAATATCACGCTCGCCTAGAACCTGTCAGCGCGCCTCGCCTCCAACCTGGTGTGCCATCGGCAACGACACGCGAGGTCGCTTGAACGACATGCCCACCACCGAGCCACCACGCTCATCCCATCCAAGTGTCTCCAGCCTTCCCGGCGGAGCGCCGCTCGCCGCGCCGCCCGCAATCGACCACGTGGCCGCGATGCGGCAGGCGTTTCGCCAGGTGTTTCCCGGCGTAATGGTCGCGATGTTCCTCGCGTCCGCTGACCAGACCATCCTCGCCAGCGCGCTGCCCACGATCGCCAGCCATCTCGGCGGCCTCGAGGACATCTCGTGGGTGGTCGTGGCATACCTCGTCGCTGCCACGGTCGCGGCTCCGCTCTACGGGCATCTGGGCGATCAATTCGGACGCAAGCGCATGCTGCTCGTCGCATTGACGGTCTTCACGATCGCGTCGCTGGCGTGCGCGGTCGCGCCGACATTGATCACGCTGATCCTTGCGCGCGCCCTGCAGGGGCTTGGTGGCGGCGGCCTCATGACGCTCGCGCAGTCGCTGATCGGCGAGAACGTTCCACCGCGCGAGCGCGGCCGCTTCCAAGGGTACTTCGCCGGGGTGTTCGCGCTGGCAAGCACCTCGGGTCCCATCCTCGGCGCGTACCTCACGGAGCAGCTGAGCTGGCGAGCGATCTTCGCGGTCAACCTTCCTCTCGGACTCATCGCCTTCGCCCTCGCCATGCGTATCCCCTACGCAGCGCCGACGCGCGCAGCGAAGTATCGGCCCGACGTGCTTGGCGTGCTCATGTTCTGCGCATCGACGGTCGGTCTGTTGTACGTGCTCTCTTCGGCGGGGCATAGATTGCCCTTCACTGGCGGAGCCCTGTATGCCTGGCTCGCGGTGGTGTGCGCGGCGTTCGTGGTGCTTTACGCGTGGGAGCGCCGTCTCGAACATCCGGTCATTCCGGTGCGCCTCATCGCGCGTGCCGAAATTGCACGCTCCGACATCGTGGTGATGTGCTTCGCCGCAGCGCTGTTCTCGACGGTGCTGTACCTGCCGCTATACCTGCAGATCGGACGGGGGCTCGGCATCAGCACGTCGGGAACGCTCCTGCTGCCCATCACGCTGTCGATGGTTGCAGCAGCGACCACGACCGGGCGGCTCGTCTCGCGCACCGGCGAAGTGGTGATTTTCCCGATCGCGGGCCTGTCGCTTGCGACCCTCGCATTGCTCACCCTCGCGGCGACGATCTCGTTCGTGTCGACCGCGCTCGCGCTGTTGCTCACCGCGCTCGTGGGCATAGGACTCGGCATGGTGATGCCGGCCACCCAGATCGCCGTTCAGCACGCGGCCGGCCGCGAGTCGCTCGGGGCGGCAATCGGTTCACTGTCGCTGTCGCGCTCGGTAGGCGGCGCGATCGGCGTCGCCATCATCGGCGCGGTGGTCTTCGCATCGCTCGCGCACGTCGGCGGAACCGCCGCGGCGACCATGCAGCGCGTGATGCAATCGGGGCCCGAATACCTGCAGCAATTGACCGACGCCGAACGTAGCGCCATTGCGCGCGAGCTCGATCAAACCTTCCGCACCGTGTTTTTATGCATCGCCGCGATAACCGGCATCGGCGCGCTGGTCGCGCGCACCGTGCCCAAGCCGCGATTCTGAACCGGCGCGAAGCCGACGACGTATCATCTGCGTCTGAAAGCCGCGCAACCTGCGCGACCAACGCAGCGGAGTCCTTCCATGGCCGAGGCGCTGAACATCGAGCCCAACCTCGCGGCACCCGACGACTTCTACGAGGCGCTGATCGACATGCATCGCGATCTCACGCTGCAGCAGAGCCAGCTCGTCAACGCCAAGCTCATCCTGTTGCTCGCCAACCATATCGGCGACGCGGCGATCCTGCGCGATGCGATGCGACGCGCACGCGACGGCGTTGCTGCGACCTGACGAACCTGCGCGGGAGAACGACATGTCCTCCGTAGACTCGACCCCCTCGGACTCCCAGCGCCCCGGCGCGCCGTCGCAATCGCAACCGCGCTACCTGTCGGGCTTCGGCAACGAGTTCGCGAGCGAAGCGCTGCCAGGCGCGCTGCCCGTGGGACGCAACTCGCCGCAGAAGTGTCCGTACGGGTTGTATGCCGAACAGCTGTCGGGCACCGCCTTCACGGCACCGCGCGGACACAATCGGCGCTCGTGGCTTTATCGCATCCGGCCTGCGGCGACGCATCTGCCCTTCAAGCGCAGCGACAACGGGCGCATGACCAGCGCTTTCGGCACGGTGATCACACCGCCCAACCAGTTGCGCTGGGATCCGCTGCCACTACCCGAGGAGCCGATGGATTTCGTGCAGGGACTTTGCACGATGGCAGGCAACGGCGATCCCGCGACGCAATCCGGTTGCGGCATCCACCTGTACGTCGCCAATCGCTCCATGACCGATCGGGTGTTCTACGACGCGGATGGCGAGCTGCTGATCGTGCTGCAGCAGGGACGCCTGCGCTTGGTCACCGAGCTGGGCCTCATCGACGCGGAACCCAACGAGATCGTCGTCGTGCCGCGAGGCTTGCGCTTTCGCGTCGAGCTGCTGGACGATGCGGTGCGCGGCTACATCTGCGAGAACTTCGGCGCATTGTTCCGTCTCCCCGACCTGGGTCCCATCGGGTCGAATGGCCTTGCGAATCCGCGCGACTTCGCAACACCCGAAGCGTGGTACGAGGACCGCAACGGTCGCTACGAGCTGGTGGCGAAGTTCATGGGCAACCTGTGGACCGCCGAGATGGACCACTCACCGCTGGACGTGGTGGCCTGGCACGGCAACTACGCGCCGTACAAGTTCGACCTGCGCCGCTTCAACGCGATGGGGTCGATCACCTACGATCATCCCGATCCGTCGATCTTCCTCGTGCTGCAGTCGCAATCGGATACCCCGGGTGCGGACGCGATCGACTTCGTCGCCTTCGCGCCACGCATCCTGGCGATGGAAAACACCTTCCGGCCGCCCTGGTTCCATCGCAACATCGCGAGCGAGTTCATGGGATTGATCCACGGCGTCTATGACGCGAAAGCAAAGGGCTTCGCGCCGGGAGGCGCGAGCCTGCACAACTGCATGAGCGCGCACGGGCCCGACGCCGACACCTTCGAAGCGGCCACGCGCGCCGACACGTCGAAGGCGCACTACATCCGCGACACCATGGCGTTCATGTTCGAGACGCGACACGTCATTCGACCCACTGCGTTCGCGCTCGAATCCGCGCAGCTGCAGGCCGATTATTTCCAGTGCTGGCAGGGTCTGCGCAAGCACTTCGACCGCGACCGGCGATGAGCGCGCGCAACGAAACGCACGACCCGAC
>DATKLH010000224.1:0-2543 GCA_035542515.1 Casimicrobiaceae bacterium | reverse complement strand
GTCTACGTCGCATTCTTCCCGCTGCTGCTGAACACCATCGCAGGGGTACGCAACGTCGACCGCAAGCTCGTGAACGCGGCACGCACGATGGGCGTGAAGCGCCGGCCGATGCTCCTGCGTGTCGTCGTTCCCGGCGCGCTGCCGACGATCATGGTCGGATTCCGACTGGCCTTCGCGGGGGCGTGGTCCGCGATCATCGCCGCCGAGCTCATCGGCTCTCCCAGCGGACTGGGCTTTGCGATCGAGTGGTATCGCGAGCTGCTCATGAGCCCGAAGGTCTTCGGCTTCATCGTGGTCATCGGCGTCGTCGGTTATGTGTGCGACCTGCTCCTACGCGCTCTGCAGCGTGTGCTGACACCCTGGACGGAAGGGACGGAACTGGCATGAACACCATCGCGGCACCTGTTGCAATCCCGCGCCGGTCGCGGCGCGCCTGGCTGATGCAGATCATGTTCGTACCGCTGGTCATCATCAGCGTCTGGGAGGTGTGGGCCGTTCTCGCGCAAGACCCCCGAGCGCCGGCGCCGACGCGAGTGATCGAGAGCCTCATCGACCTCGTTGCGCACGGCGGCCTCGTCAGCGCAACGCTGCAAAGCCTGGGACGCGTCGTGTCCGGGTTCGCGATCGCCCTCGTCGTCGGTGTCGTGCTGGGCATCCTGATGGGATCGAACCGCTGGGCGCGCAACCTGCTCGATCCGATCGTCGAGAGCTTCCGGCCGATCGCGCCGATGGCGATCCTCCCGATCGCGATCCTCTGGTTCGGAACGGGTACGCCTGCCGCGCTTTCGATCGTTGCCTACGCCGCATTCTTTCCGCTGCTGCTCAACACCGTGCACGGCGTGAGCCGGGTGGATCGCAAGCTCGTGCTCGCCGCTCGCACCATGGGCGTCCCGCGCTGGCGCATCCTCACGAAGGTCGTGCTGCCGGCGTCGCTGCCCTCGGTCCTGCTCGGCTCGCGGCTCGCCATGGGCGTTGCGTGGACCGCCATCGTCGCCGCGGAACTCGGCGTCGGCGCGAAATCGGGCGGCGGCGGGTCCGGCGGCATCGGCGCCATGATGTTCGTCTTCTACGCCTACAACGTCGACCTCAACGCGATCGTCGTGTGCATGATCGTCGTGGGTGTCGTCGCACTGCTCATCGACCGACTGTTCCGCTTCGCGGAGCGTCGCCTTATGCCCTGGAGAACCTGAACCATGACCACGCAAACCAGCACGCCGAAGCTGAGGCTGCACGACGTCTCCAAGCTGTTCGTCGCGCCGCGCACCGGGCAGCTCACCACCGCGGTGACCGGCGTCGACCTCGAGGTGCAGGCGGGCGAGTTCGTCTGCGTCGTCGGCCCTTCCGGATGCGGAAAATCGACGGTCCTCAACCTCATTGCGGGCCTGGACGATCCGACTACCGGCACGATCGAGGCGAACGGCAGCCCGATCCGCGGTCCCGGCGCGGACCGCGGCGTGATGTTCCAGGACTACGCGCTGATGCCGTGGCAGAACGTCTACGACAACGTCGGCTTCGGGCTGCGCTACGGTACGCCGGGCGAGGGCCTCTCGACGGTCGAGCGCGAATCGCGCATCCGCCATTTCGTCGACCTGGTCGGGCTCGACGGCTCGGAGAAGAAGTATCCGCACCAGCTTTCGGGCGGCATGCGACAGCGCGTCGCGCTCGCGCGCCTGCTCGCCAACGGGCCCGACATCCTGCTCATGGACGAGCCGCTCGGGGCGCTCGATGCGCAGACGCGGCTGATCCTGCAGGTGGAGCTGTTGCGCATCTGGGGCGAGACAGGGACGCGCGAGCAACGCAAGACGGCGATCTTCATCACGCACGACATCGAGGAAGCCGTGTTCCTCGGCGACCGCGTCGTGGTGATGAGCACGCATCCGGGCCGCGTAAAGGCGCTCATCGACATCGACCTGCCGCGTCCGCGCACCGAGCACATCCGCGCACACCCGCGCTTCGGACAGCTCGCCGACGAGATCTGGAGCTTGATCCGCGACGAGGCCTATCGCGCAATCGACGACAAGGGCGCGCCGGCACCGGACACGACGCAAACGCAAGCTGCCGCTTGAGCGAGTACCTCGCAACGAACGCCAACAGGAGACGACCCATGTCGAAGGCAAAGCAAACCAGTTTCAACGAGGGCCGGCGCAACCTGCTGATCGGAAGCGCCGCGCTCGCGGCCGGCTCGATCCTCGGTGCCCCGCGCATCGCGCGCGCCCAGGGCGCGAAGCAGTCGCTCAAGGTTTCGGTCGGCCGCATTCCCTGGGCCGCTGGAAATTCGCCGGTGACGCAGTACATGATCCAGAACAAGCTGTTCGAGAAGCGCGCGCAGGAGTTCGGATACGACCTCGCGATCGACTGGCGCGAGTATCCCACCGCCATGCCGATGGTCGAGGCGATCGTGGGCAACAACCTCGACCTCGGCATGTGGGGCAATACGCCGATCATCCGCGCGGTGTCGCAGAAGCTGCCCATAAGCCTGATCGCGGTCGGCGAGGGACACCTGCGCTTCCTGATCGCGACGCGCAAGGGCTCCCCGATACGCA
>DATKLH010000223.1:0-15661 GCA_035542515.1 Casimicrobiaceae bacterium | reverse complement strand
GACTGAAGACAAGCGCAAGGCCCAGGAGTACCACGACAAGCTGAGGGCTTCGCTGTGGGGAGCAGCAGCGGTTGGGCGTCAAGCCTCGCCGATCATGGAAGGAAGCAGTGGTGCGGTGGCTTGCAGAGACGTCGGACAAGGTCACGCATCAGGAAGACGTTCGCAAGCTACGCTGGTTGGATGCCTACCTCGGTGACCTCATGCTCGACGAGATCAACCTCGAAGCGATCAACCGGATCAAGGTCGCCAAGCTCGAGGTAGCATCGAAGCCGACCGTAAACCGGTATCTGGCGCTGGTCCGCTCCATCCTCCTGACCTGCCCGGCTTTTTCGGACGACTGATTTCTGGAAAGATGGCTCTTCGACGCAAAGGAAGAGCCGATGAGAAAGAGTCGATTCAGCGACGAGCAGATGGTGGCGATCTTGCGGGAGGCCGACCGGACAACGGTCTCCGCTGCAGCCAAGAAGAACAAGGTGAGCGAGCAGACGATCTACGCTTGGCGAAAGCAATTCGGGCAGCTCGAGCCGACTGATGTGAAGGCACTCAAAGCGTTGTCCGCCGAGAACGCGAAGCTCAAGAAGCTGCTCGCCGAGCGTGACCTCGAGATCGAAGTGATGAAGGAGATCAATCGAAAAAATGGTGAGCCCGCAGGCGCGCCGCGAACAGTGTGCCTACGCCTGCGAGCGAGGCATCCCGAAGCGACGCGCCTGCGGGCTGATCGGCATGGCTCGCTCAACCCTGTCCTACGTGCTGCGGCAACCGGTGAAGGATGCTCCGGTGATTGCGACCATGAAACGGCTCTCATCGCAGTATCCACGCTACGGTTACCGCCGGATTCGGATCTTTCTCCGCCGCGAGGGCTTGGCCATGAGCGCCTCGCGAGCCGAACGCCTGTGGCGCAAGGCAGGACTGCAGCTGCCACGCCGACGACCACGGCGGCGTATTGCGACATCCCGGCCCCGGCCCTTGCCACCACGAGCGGCCAATCACGTCTGGGCCTACGACTTCGTGTTCGATGCTTGCGCCAACGGGCAGCAGATCAAGTCCTTGACGGTCGTCGATGAGTTCGTCCACGAGTGCCTGGCGATTGATGTCGCAGGCTCCATCCGCTCGCGGCGCGTCATCGATGTCCTGGCACGCCTGATCAGCCTGCATGGCGCCCCGGCGTACCTGCGCTCCGATAGCGGTCCCGCGTTCGTGAGTCAGGCGATTCTGAAATGGCTCACTGACAATCACATCGACACCGCGGTGATCGATCCAGGAAAGCCTTGGCAGAATGGAACGAACGAATCGTTCAACGGCAAGTTGCGTGACGAGTGCCTTAGCTTGGAGTGGTTTCGCAGTCGTCGGGAGGCCAGCGTCATCATCGAAGCATGGCGCCGCCACTACAACACCGTGCGTCCGCACCAGAGCTTGCACTACTTGACCCCGAGCGAATTCAAGCAGCACCATCAATCCGTATCGATCCCTCAACCTCGAGCCATTCCCCAGGAATAAGGCGTTCGAAATTCCGCAGGCAGGTCAGAAGCGAACTGGAGGCGTAGCCCTGTTGAATGTGACAGGTGGCTAATTGCGTCTAGGAGAGTAATTAAGCATCTACCGCGCCATCGCGGAACGATGGAAACGATCAGGGGGAAGTGCTATGGAACGCTGTCCCACTTGTGGCAAGCCCAAGTTCGGATCTCTTACCGCCCGTATTGTTTCAATACTGCCGATCTTCTTGTTCGCGATTTGGTTCGCGATCTGGAAGCCGGATCAAATCCTCGCGCTTGCAGTGATTGGCATCGTACTCGCCCTCACCATTGCACTTTGGGTCCGTCTTCGACCCCACGCCCACGTGATCGTACTTCTTGCGATCGCGGCTCTATATGCCCCGACACGCGTTGATGCAGCAGAAACGCGAGGCAACTCCGTTTATGGGTGGGGCGACCTTGGCTGTGTCATACGCGTCTCACTAAGACCAAGCTCGCACGTGGTGCAATACCAGTATTCAAATAACGAAGCCACGTAGCCTAACGCAGCTAGCATGGATGGCTCTGCGTGGATCAGCATCGACTATGGACTGGCCGTAGATACAGAGGGCATGATCGAGATGCTCGCCAGTAGCGTGCCGTCACAACTCAAATTGGTCGATACGAAGTGCGACGACGGCACGGTGACGCACACATTTTCGGTTCCCGACCCTAATGGCAAGCCGCGGCATAAGGAGAGCTGCGCTGATCTGGCACTAGAAATGGAGGGGTATATCTACGCGCAAGCAGGAGCGATGTACAGTGATGTATATGCGGAATTCGACCGCGACAAAGATCGCCCACAGTGCCATTCATATTGCGACAGTGTGTATGCCTGGGCGATGGTAGGTTGCGGTGCTGTGGGCGTTGCCACAGGGGGCTGTTGCATGCGGTGCGTACGAGACCGGAGTATGGCAATACGGTCACTGGCGCTGTGATCAATGACGCTCGCGCAACGATCCGTCCACCCCTTGCGGGTGTGCAAATGGCGGAACTGTATTGGACGGTCCGCCGCGCAACGCGCGGAAGCCGTCCAGCTTGTGTTCAAAGATCCATCCGCCGCATGAATGGCGCCCGCTGCAGCGTGGGGTGCATTAGCGCGGTGTGGTCGAGCTGAGGCGCCCGAACCAGTGCAGAGACGGATTGACGACGAGGGGCTGCGGGGGTCAACGGCAACCGAACGGTAACGAGCGCCGCGCAGGGAGGCGACAGATGCCTTCCTAGCGGTATAACTCGTTGATTTGTTGGTAGGCCGTGTAGGGATCGAACCTACGACCAACGGATTAAGAGTCCGCTGCTCTACCAGCTGAGCTAACGGCCCACGACGGACGAGCGCTGTCGCGAGGTGCGACGGGGGCGAATTATACCAAAGCGCGCGCCGGCGCGACGGTGCAACGCCGGGCCACTTGCGTCAGTCGACCGATTTCAAAGCGACGCCCGACCATGCCGCGCGAGTCCGGTCTTCGATCGCCACCTTGCGTGCGCAGGACTCGGCAGCCCGCGAACCGTCGCCCCGATGTCATCGACAGCGCCGCCGCCCGCCTATGCAGTTGCAGCGACGCTCGCAAGCGGTGGAGACACCGGCGCCAACTTGAGAAGGCGCTCGGCGTTGCGGTGATAGATGTTCGCGCGATCCTCTTCCGAGCATGGCAACGCGTCGAGGATGCGAATCGTCTCGCGGATGTACATCGGCCCTTTTTCCGGATCGAACGGTGCATCGGAAGCGAACAGCGTGCGCGCGGCGCCGAAGAAAGCGAGTCCGCAGAGTGTCGCTGCCTGCGATCCGAACACGGCCGTGTCCGCATAGAACATGCGGAAGTAATCGATCGGCCGACGTTTGAGATGCTTCAGTTGCGATGCGTAGTCCTCATCGGAGGTGCGCGCGCCGAGCTGGTCGAGGCCCGGCCCGATGCGCCCCTCGAAAAAAGGAATCATCGCGCCGTAATGATGCGCGACGATCTTGATGGCCGGGTGTCGCTCGAAGAGGCCCGCGAACACGAGGCGCGCCATTGCGACGCTGGTCTCGTAAGGCCATCCGAACGCCCACCAGAGCTCGAAGCGCGACTTCGACTCGCTCTTGTAATCGGAGAAATCGGCGCCGCGCGCCGGGTGCAGGAACAGCGGCAGATCGTACTGCGCCATCGCATCGAAAATCGGAGCGAATTCCGGCCGGTCGAGCGGCTTGCCGTTGATGTTCGAGAAGATCTGCACGCCGCGCGCGTGAAGGGTGTCCATCGCGCGATGCAGCTCGTCCACCGCCGCATCGGGATTGTTCAGCGGCAGCGACGCGATGAATCCCGGAAATCGCTCGGGATGATCGCGGCAGAGCTCCGCCATGCCATCGTTGCAGATGCGCGCAAGCTCGGGCGAATGGTCGGGTCCGGCGAGCGCTTCGATCGGTGGCATGCCGGCGGAGAGGATCTGCACGTAGCCTGGAAACTGGTCCATCACACGCAGCCGCGTCGGCAGATCGACGAGCATCGGCACTTCGCGCATGCGCTTGCCGATGTCCTTGTAGTCGCCGATGCGATCGAAGAAACGCGCCGGCAACACGTGGTTGAAGACGTCGATCTTTTTCATCGGGCTGCGCGAGGCTGATGGAATGAATGCCGGCAATGATACGGCGAGCAGCTGTGGACGCCCGGCGCGCGCCGGCGGCGATCAGCGGGGCTGCTGCTGGAGTCGCTCGACGAGCACCCGGTGGAGCACGTCGGGCGCGAACGGCTTGAGGATCGCCACCGCGCCGGCATCGAGCACCGCGTCGACCGCGGAGTCGCGACCGGTGCTGAACACGATCGGCATCTCGGGCTGCATCGCGCGCACCTTGCGCGCGAACTCGATTCCGCTCATGCCCGGCATGACGATATCGGTGATCACGAGGTCCACTGGCGAGCCGGCACTCAGGTAGTCGAGCGCTTTCTGCGCAGTGGGGACCACCTTGGTCGCGCAACCGAAGGTCTCGACGAGCTGCGCCGTGGACCACGCCACGTCCCAGTCGTCGTCGACGATGAGTATGGTCTTTCCGCCCAGGACCGGATCGCTTTCCATTGCGTGAGCTCGAGGTTCTTCGCCGGCGTTGTTGTACTAGCGTACAAGTCGATGGGTCGCAAACGGATCATAAACCACTGCCCGGCGCGACGCACGGCGCTATGTACTCCGAGCAGGTGGCGCACTGCGCGCGTCGGTGTTGGCGCAGCGGAGCGGACGGCTTGCCGACGCGCACTCACCGGTCGCCGCTGCGGCGTGCGGGCCGGCTCGACGGGTCCTTGGCGCGCCCGCGATCGCTCACTCGATGTCGCACGCGAATAAACTCCTTCCGAAAGTCGCCGGATCCTCGTCGGACGTGTCTTCAGGATCGATCGGTCGCGTTCGTGCAGCTTCACCGCACGCAACAACCCGTGCGGATTGAGCCGGATCGAGCGCGTCACGATCCATCGAACAATGCCTACCATGAGTCGCTTCGCGAGTTGCGACGTGCAGGCGCCCTGCCCGAGCAATAGCAGCTGCCGTTCCGGTGGCCCGAGTCGTCCGGCTCCGGCTCTTTTCTCGCGAATCGTTCCGGACTACGCTACGCGCCTCGTGAACGATACTCTCACCAGGTCGGCGAACCCACCCGTCGCGCCCGAGGCCATGCCTGGGGCGCAGGCGCCTTCGCCGTCCTGGGCTTCCAGCCACGTGCCACTGCCCATCCCTGGAACCCGGTCGCCACCACCGGCGCCGGGCGGATGCTTCATTTGTTCATGGTGTGCGCTTGGCTGTTCGTGCTGCTGTTCCCGCTGCTCCAATCCGAGCGCTTGTGATCCCCGCCGCGTATTGCCGCTGACGCTGCGCCGAACGGCAACGCGTCAAGCGTTACGCTGTTGCAAAGCCTCGTAGGCTTCGACCAGTCGCGGGTCGCGCCGACGCAGATCGTCGATCGACACGCGTCCGGTACGGCACATGTAATCGCAGGCGAACGCGACCGGGTCGAGGTGCATGCGAGCGGCGACCGTCTCGTACCACTCGATGCTCTTCGCCGCAGCGGCCTGGAACTCCGCCGACTCAGTCCCACGCGCTTGCTGGAAGTGCGCGAACGCCGCCGGCAGATCGCCGGGATGCGCGGTGATCGCACGCTGGAGCGCGATCGCATCCTGCATCGCCATGCGCGTGCCCGAGCCCAGCGAAAAATGCACGGTGCGCAGTGCATCACCCAGCAACACCATGTTGCCGTAGCTCCAGTGGAGGTTGCGCACGATGCTCGCCTGGAACCAGCGCGAGCGGTTGGACAGCAGCGGATTGGCGCCAAGCTCGGGCCTGAATACGCGTGTGCACCAGTCGCGGCTTTGCTCGTCGCTCATGCGGTCGAGCCCTGCGCGTTGCCAGGTGTCCGGATCCACCTCGACAAGGAACGTGCTCAGCGCCTTGCTGTACTGATAGGCATGCGCGATGAACACGCCGTGCTCGGTCTGCCGGAAGATGAGCGACAGCGGGTGGATGAGCTGGTGCGTCCCATACCACGCGAACATGTTGCGGCCCGTCTCGATCGTCGGCAGGAAACGATCGGCGAAACGAGTGCGCAACGTACTGTTGACCCCATCGGCCGCGACGACGAGATCGGCGCCGGCGAGCTCTTCCGGATGATCGATGCGCGTGTTGAAGAGGATGGATACGCCGGCGCGCGAGCAATGGTCCTGAAGGATGCGCAACAGGTCGATCCGCGATGCACGCGCGAATGCATTGTTGTGCATCTGCACGTGCACGCCATGGTGCACGACCTCCATGAACGCGCAATGCTCGTGGTTCGCGGTGAAGTCCGCGTAGAACTCCGCATCGGCATCGCGCAGGAAGGCGAGCGCGACCTCGGAGAACACGACGCCCCATCCGTAGGTCGCGTCGGCGCTGTTCTGCTCGTAGACCCGCACGTCGTGGCGCGGATCGTGTTTCTTCATGAGCAGGGCGAAGAACAATCCGGCGGGCCCGCCGCCGACGATCGCGATGTTCATCGCCGCAGTTTAGGCCCGGTTGCGGCTATGCGCTGCCTGGGCGAAAAGACTCGGCGTTGGCGGGCCGCAGGCGTGCCCGCGCCGTGGACGCCCGCTTGCAGTGGCTCAAAGGCGCAGCGCGAAGCTGCGCGTGCCGGAGTCGACGGTCAGTGTCTCCAGCCACGAAACAGCGGCATCGGCGGGGGCGCGACCGGCCGAGTGCGTTCGACCCGAATCGGCTGGAGCCGCAACTCGAGCAATCCGCCTTCGTAGTCATGGCGCAGGCGCTCCAGCGAGTCGCGCATGCGTTGCGTGGTCCTCCTGAAGTTCCTTTGCAGCCCCTTGAAGTTGCCCGCCATGATGGTCTCCCGATCCTGTGCCGCTTGCGAGGTCTCGCGCCAGGCTGGTGCGGTAGACTTCCTGCCGCGTGGCGCCTGTGCGAGCCTTTACTGTGCCCTGTTGTGATCATCGGCACGCATCGGCCGGGCCTGAATAGCGCGGTCGGCGCCGTCCGATATGCGGGCCCGGCCACCGACCGAGCGCGGGGGTAGGAAACGTCCTATCGAGGATTACGGAACTGCGTGACGGTCGACGCAGACTCCGTCGTTCCGGCGCAAGCCGGAACCCAGCGACTGATGTCCCGCTCTGCAGAATTGACCAACGTCCCCTGGGTCCCGGCCTGCGCCGGGACGACGGCGGATCGAAACAGTCGGATTTGTCAGCCGTTTAGGTAACTCAATCATCGGAACCTTCGCTCCGATCCTGGCAAGCTGGATCGCGTCGCGCCGACGTGGCAAGACGGTCGTGGCGCGTCGCATCCACGCGCCGCGCAAAGTCAGTGGCGCGATCGATCCAACGCGTGAGCGGCGCCCGAACGCTCGGGACGACGACCCCGAACCACGAGCAGCCTGTGGGCGCGCCGCCAACCGCCGATGGCCAGCAACGATCCGATCATCGCGAACGCGAATGCGCTGATCCACGGCGTTTCGCCCGAGACGAAGCGCAGCAGTGCGACGATGAGGATGGCCGTCCCGATGTAGCCGACGTGCAGCCACATTGCGCATTCGACCAACGTGCGATGGTCTTCACCGCTGCCACGCGGGGCTTCGCGCAACGCCGCTTCGGCGCTGCCGCCACACGGCGATGTTGCCCAGATCGCCCGCTCGACATCGAAGTGCGTGACCCCGATGTCGAGCAATTGGCGCTGGCTCAGCGTCGCGAAGTCCTGCGCAGCCAGTCGCTCGATCGCTCGCCGCTGCAGCCATGTGCCGGGCCGTGCCGCTTCGGCACTCGACCGGGCGACGACGCCGCGCAACAGGCTGCTCTTCGACCCAATGATCGCCGCGCATACCGATCGAATCGTTCCCATGACTATCGACTCCAGTGACCTATCGCCCTTGCACCAATGACTGGCCCAAACCTGCGCAGGCCACGTGCAGGGTCGCGCAGGACGCCATCGTTCAGCTTCGATAGAAGTACGGATCGAGCACCGACACTTCGGTGATCGCGTCCACGGGCAGGCGATTGCGCGACGCGACGCGTCGGATCGCTTCGGGCGAGGGACCGTCGTAGATGCAGAACGTCTTGGTGCGCTGCGGATTGACGTACGAGTGCAGCCAGGTCACGCCGTCGAGCGCGTTGTTGTCGACGACCGCGCGACACATCATCGCGCCTTCCTGGTTCTGCGGAACGGCGAGACCGTCGGGAAAAGTTCGTTCGATCAGGTACCGGGGCATGGCGGGCTCCTTGTGCTGTTGTCGATCCGCGAGGCCGAATCGCAACGACACGATAGGAGACCTGCTCGGGTCAACGATACGGCAGCACTACCTATTTCAGCCGCGCCGGCTACCTATCTTGCGCAAGAATGCCCAGTCGACGAGCCGCGGCGACCGCCTCGGACCGCGAACCGACTTCGAGCTTGGCGAGGATCGACGCGATGTGGTGGTCGACGGTGCGTGCGGAACGGAACAGGCGCGCCCCGATCTGCGCGTTCTGGCGACCTTCCGCAACCAGCTCGAGCACCTGGATCTCGCGCGTAGTCAGCCGCGCTGGATTGGTGAGCGTCGAGGAGCGCGGTCCGCGCGCGATCGCGCGCACGCCCGCGGCGCGCATCTGTCGACGCAGTCGTTCGACGAGCGGCCGGCCGCCGAGCGCATCCAGCATTTCGAGCGCGCGGCGCTGCGCCGCTTCGTCGCCATCGGCGAGCGCTCGAGCCTGCTCGTAGGGGCAACCGATGCGCTCCCACGCGGCAGCGGCTTTCTGCCACTGACCACCGATCTGCAATGCGTACGGCTCGGCGCAACCCCTCGGCGCGCGCGCGAGCGCTCCCGTCTTCCACAACCAGAACGCAAGCTCGCCGAGGAACCAGGGATGTCCCTTGCGCGCCGCGAGATCGAAAAGGGCGGCGGCCTCGTCGCGCGCGCGTTGCTCATCGCCTTCGAGCCACGCGGCTTCGGCACGGATGCACGCCACCGGGGCCAGGCGTTGCACGGTGCCCGATAGAGCGGCGAGCGCCAGTGATTCGTCCAGCACCTCCTGCCTGCGCGGGTCCCCGCGTCGCGTGCGCAGCCGACCGAGCGCCACGAGCGCCATCACTCGATTGGTCGAGCCTGCGACGTCGCGCGCGAGCACGGCGTTGGCGCGCTCGCCGGCCGCATCCCAGCGCCCCTGGTAGACGTCGCATAATGCGAGCCACGCCTCCATGTAACCGTTGATGCGGTCGAGGTCGCGCGCGCTGGCGAAGGTGATGCCTTCGTTGAGATAGCGATTGGCGTTGTCGAACTCGTACAGCTCGCCCGAGCCCGAGCCGAGCATGACATACGCGTCGGCCATCGCGACGCCGCCGTCGTCGAGGCCCGCGGCGATCTCGAGGCTGGTGCGCAGATGATCGCAACCGCGCGGATAGTCGACGAACAGCAACGCCGCACCCATGGTCTTGTGTGCGGCGGCGAGCGTTGCGGTATCGTCGAACTGCTCGGCCAGTGCAATGGCTTTCTCGCCCTGCTCGATGGCTTCGCGGTAATCGCGGTTCAGCATGCGCACGTAGGATTCGGTGGCGTGCGCCTTGGCGAGATGGGCGCCGGGAGGGAGTTGCTGAGCGAGCGTCAATGCATGCCGGCTCGCTTGCTCGGCCTCCTGATTGCGCAGCGCGCGCACGAGCGGCATCGCGTGCGCGGCGAGCGCCTCGCTCTGGCGAGCCACATCGCGGGTCTTCTCGAACAGCTCGATCGCTCGCTCGCGTGCCGGAATCGCAGTGGCGAGGTCGTTGATCTCGAAGCAATGCGCCGCGTACGCATCGAGCAGTACGCCCTGCTGGTTGTCGTCGAGCCGCTCGGCATAGGCGAGCGCCACCTTGCAATGCGCGGCAGCTTCGCGTCGAGCGCCGCGCGACGCCGCCTCGCGCGCAGCCTGGGGCGCGAGTCGCAGGACCGCATCGGCATCGCCGGCAAGATGCGCATGGTGCACCAGCCGGGCGAGCGCGACGCTCGTCGCGGGCTCGCCGCATAGCGCTGCGAGGACACTGGCGTGCAGGCGCTTCGCGCGCGGGGCCAGGATCGATTCCTCGACCGCGGCGCGCGCGAGCTCGTGGCGAAAGCGCAAGGTCGCGCCTTCGGCGATCAGCAGGCCGGAGCGCACGCATTCCTCGATCGCAGCGAGTGCGGGCCCGAGAATCGTCTCGATCAAGTGCACCTCGATAGCGCGCGGAACGATCGCCGCGTGTTCGATAACGTTGCTGGCCGCCGCGCTGAGATTCGCCGTCCGCGCGAGAACCGCATCGCGAATGGTCGACGGCACGCGCGTGCCGGGATGCGCGAGCACTTCGCTCACGAAGAACGGATTGCCGCCCGTCATGCCGTGCAACCCGGCGATGCTGCGCGCGGCTTTTTGCGCGAGAGCCTCGACCGCCGCGATCGACAACGGCGGCAATACCATGCGACGCACGTGACGCGATGGCAGCTCGCCGAACACCGTTCGCAATTGTGCGAACGAGGCTTCGTCATCGCGGCAGGTGAGGATCATGAGCGCCGGGATTCGATGGATCCGCCGCCCGAGGAAGCGCACCAGGTCGAGTGTGGCTGCGTCGGCCCAGTGCACGTCTTCCAGGACCACGATCACAGGCGTCGGGGCGCTCGCCAGCTCGTCGAGCACGGCGGAGAACAACGCCCCGCGATCGGATCCCTGGCGCAGCAGGTTGCGCAATCGGTCGCCCGACGTGCGCACCAGGTCATGCAACGGGCCGAGCGGATGCGGCGTGAACAGCGCCTCGCACGCTCCCCACAGCACATGCTGGGTTCCGCTTCCGTGCACGAAGTGCTCCACCAGCGTGGTCTTGCCGATGCCCGCCTCGCCGCTCACCACGACCGTGCCGCCCATGCCGCTCGCGGCGGCCTCGAGCTCCAATGCGAGCGCGGCGAGGAACGTATCGCGTTCGAGCAACGTCTCGCGCTCGCGACGCGCGGCGACAGCGTCGCGCAGCACGACCTGCTGACCGGAACCCTCGACCTGCATCGAAAAACGATAGCCACGCCCCGGCACGGTGGCAATCGCGTCGGGCCCGAGGATCTTGCGCAACATGGAGATCTGCACCTCCACGTTGTTCTCCTCGACGACGACGCCGGGCCACACCAGGTCCAGCAGCTCGTCCTTGGTCACCAGGCGCTCGCGCCGCTCGACCAGCACGCGAAGCACGTCGAATGCGCGCGCGCCGAGCGCCGCAGGCTGGCCTTCGACCAGCAGCTGGCGGCTGCGCGGACGCAACTCGAACCGTCCGAAGGTCACGGGGATGTCGTGCGGGAAAACCCGGGGACGACCATTCTCCCGCCGCGACGTCGGCCAATCTACTGCGAGGGACATGACTCTCGCTCGAGGGGTGGCGGGAAGTGCCGGCCGGGCTTGCGCACCGCGCCCGGAACCTCCCGAAGGGAAGGCAGGCATGCACCCCGTTAACAGCGCGACCGGACGAAGATTCCGGCGCCGTGCGCACGCCGCAAAGGCGATTATTCGACAGCGTAGAGGTTGCCGTCCGTGCTGCCGAAGAACACCACGCCATCGACGACCAGCGGAGTCGAGAAGATCGAGCCGACGCTGAACTGCCTCTGTGCCGCCACCATCGGGGCCTCCCGCCAGGTGGACGCGAACAACAGCGATCCGTTGAACCGGCGATCGGCGGTCAACACCCAGCCCTCGTTGCGCTTCGACGCCTCGGTCGCGAAGGTCCACAACACTTCACCGCTTCGAAGATCGCGCGCTTCGAGCGTGCCGTTGAGAACGCCGGACAGCACGACATCGCCGGCGATGACCGGCGATGCGAACATGTACGCCTTGCCTTGCTGGCGGACCAGCGGCGCCGCCGAGTGCGCATCGAGCACGAAGTAGAGGCTCGAATCGGATGTGGCAAACACGACCTTGTCGGATGTGACCGCGGGTGATGTGATGACCCAGCTCCCGCTGTTGTTGAAGCGCCAGCGCTCCTTGCCCGTCGTTGCATCGATCGCGTACAGGTTGGAATCGCGGCAGCCCACGTACACGACACCGTTCACGACGGCCGGCGAAGACTGGAAACCCACCTGGTTGTGCGCCAGCGGATCCTCGCCACCGTGAAAGCGCCACTTCTCCATGCCGGTGCGCACATCCACCGCATAGAAATAGCTGTCCCAGCTGCCGAAGAACAGCACGCCATCGGCGTAGGCAGGCGAAGCGTGGACGACATCGCCGGTGCGGAAGGTCCAGCGCAATGCGCCCGACCGCGCATCGAGTGCGTACACATTGCCGTCGCCGCTTCCGAAGAACACGGCCTCGTCGGCGACGACGGGACTCGACAGGAAGACATCGTACGGATCGGCGATCGTCTGGTTTCGCGGCTGGAAACCGTGCAGCCCCTTGGCCTCGAAGCGACGCTCGCCCTGCGTGCGGAAGATCCAGCGCGGCACACCGCTGCGAACGTCCAGCGCGTAGAGCTTTCCGTCGTAACTGACGACGTACAGCAGGTCGCCGGCGATGGCAGGCGTCGACGCGACCGGACCGCCGGTCTTGTGCTTCCAGCGTTGCCGTCCGTCGATCGCGCCGACCGCGTATACGTATCCGTCGTCGCCACCGAAATACAGCGTGCCATCGCGATAGACCGGCGAGGAAACGATGCGATCACCCGTCGGGAAAGTCCACTTGATGCGATGGAACTGGCGCGGGGCCTGCGCGTCGACGACGCCCGTGTGCCCGGCGTTGCCGCGAAACATCGACTGCGCGTAGGTGCTACCGCACGTGACCAGCGCCGCGAGCGCCGCAACGAGGATTCTCATGGCTCGCCCTTGGTCGAACCACGCAGCACCAGCGGCAGCTCGACGGATCCCAGCGCGAGCGTTCCGCTGATCTCGTTCGCGGAGGGAACGAATCGCCCTTCGAAACTCGCCTGGAACGCCCGCGATTCGAATCGCAGCCAATCGTCCTCCTGCTGCACGAGATCGATCGGCAGGTCGGTCCGTTGCTTGCCGACCACGATGAATTGCGCAGTGGCGGCAGCGTCGGCGTGGTTGGTGAACGTGAGCGTGACGTGGCGCGGGTAGCCGCCGAGCTCGAACTCGCCGATCCACTGCTGCTCGAGCTCGCGCCGCACCGCGGTGCTTCGCGCCGGCGCGTCGACCTGGGCGCTGCCTGTCCTGTGCAGCGACACCGATGCGACATTGCCCGCTTGCCGCATGTCGCCTTCGAGGGAGCCATCGGTCATCGCGCGAAGTTGGAACTTGGTCGGTCCATCCGCGGGTCCGGCAAGGACGGGACCGAGGTCGAACGACACGCCGGTCGCACCTACCACCAGATGCGACAGCGGCGCGCCCTTGATGCCCACGCCGGTGACGATGATCGACCCGACCCACTCGTTGTCGGGCTGAGGTGCGAGGTCTATGACCAGTGCGAGCGGCCAACCCGGGATGCGCGCTTCGCCTTGCCAGCGGCCTTCGCCAACGTTCGCGGCGTGGGATGGAAACGTTGCAAGCCACGCCAGGCCAACCACCATCGCTCGTTGCATGCGTGTCCTCCGTCGACTCGCGGCATGGCCGCGAAGTTGCGTCAGGCGACGAGCGCAGCGTCGCCTCCGGGTCGACCACGGATGCTAAGAGTGCAAGGCCGCACGACGATCGCCATGCGACAAGCCGCAGCGCGCGACGACGAAGCATCGGTGTGCGCGACGCAGCGCAGCCCGCGCGATATCGCGAGCGATCAGACGATGGACGGCGACATCACGCGCGCGAACAGTCGCACGCGCGCCGACGCGGAAAGGCTATGCGGGTTCGACGCGAACCGACGCGTCAGTTCAGGCGACAGGCGCCGGGACCGTCGGGATGGCCGCATGCGCCGCACGGACCCACGGCTGGAGCCGCGGCTTCCGCTGCTGCGGTTCCGGTTGCGAACACCGAGAGCTTCTTGGCGAGGTCCGTCGAGCGGCAGGTCGGGCAATCGGGCGTGGTTCCCGAGCGGACGAGCGTCTCGAACTCATGTCCGCAGGCATTGCAGGCGTATTCGAAGATCGGCATGGCTCGGTGGCGATCGGTGTGAAATGAGGTGCGAATTGTACCGTGAGCGTGGCGATCGGCGATGCCTCGATCGCGCAGCGCACCCTCGCAAAGCGACCGGGTTGATCTGCATCAGGGGTCGATGCGCCCAAGCATCGGACGTGACGCTCGCGCCTGCGGAAGCGCAAGAGTCGCTGGGTCCCGGCGTTCGCCGGGACGAGGGTGTCACTTTGCAGACCGCGCCGAGGTGCCGTGCGAAACAACGCCCCTGGCCTGCTCGCAGTCGCGACGGGACGGTTGCCCGCGGCTTCCGCTTGACTCGGGGAGGGCTGCCGTGCTTCTCCGCACCCAGAACGTCTTCACGCCGGGCAGCAATCCGAGCTCGTGCGGAACGCGACCGTCGCCGTCGAGCGTCTACTGATACCTGAACTGGCCGGGACCGTCGACGCGAATGCGATGGGGCGTTTCCTGATCGAACCCCGCCACGTAGAGCAGCCGATCCGGATCGTCGACGACGTGCAGCGCTTCCTGGAATTTACGCCCGCGATCGAGGTTCGCCTGGAACACCGGGAAGCGTCCCCAGTTCGCCTGAGTGTAGAGCTTCACACGATCGTCGCCGAAGTCGTCGAGCTTCGGCGACGGCATCATCTGGTAGGAGCCGGGAAACGAGTTGATGATGCGCAGCAGCTGGTCCATGTCGTGCGGAACATCGAGCAGCTCCAGCCAGCGCACCGTCGTTTCCTGTCCGGTGAACACGAACGGAATCGCGATGAGCTCAGTGTCCGTCAACCAGGCATGCGACAGAAGCGAGCTGTTGCGCGGAATCGCGATCGGTGCCATAGGGCCGTCACCGAGCGTTGGAAAAAAAAGCGCGCCTGCGCGCGCGATCAGCTTCCGGAACGCCCGCGACGATAGTGTCGTGGGGTTCGAGTGTCGGTGCGAACCAGCGGGATGGCAGCTTGCCGCCGCGACCGCACGGTCGCGTCGCATCGTCGGTCATAGCGATCCTCTGCGGGTGAGGCGCGGTTATGACTTACAAGTGGTAGTAGAAAGAAGAGTCGGCGGACCGTCAAGTAGCAGTGGGTGGCAACCCGGTTTGCTGGAGTTGCGGATGCGCATGACGCGCGCACGCGCGTTACCCGAACGCGGGATGCGCGGGTCGAAGAGAAGGACGAAATGGCAAACAAAAGGCGAACGACCTGCGTGAAGTTGTCGAGGCGAAACGTCGGTGCGACGACTGATTTGCAATGACAGAGATCCACTTGCCCTGCCCCTCACCCCGACCCTCTCTCCGCTTGCGGGGAGAGGGAGCGCAAATACGTTGCTCGCGAGCGGCGAGAGGAGCAGTAGATACCTCTCCGCGCGTGCGAGGAGAGGTCGCACGCCGCATGACCCGCACGGGTGAGGGCATGAGCAGTAGACACCGCAGCAGCAGTAGACACCCGAGCAGCAGTAGACACCCGAGCAGCAGTAGACACACGAGCAGCAGTAGACACACGAGTGACTCACCAATCAGACACCTCTCCCCGCGTGCGGGGAGGGGTCGCGTGCCGCATGACCCGCACGGGTGATGGCATGAGCAGTAGACACCCGAGCAGCAGTAGACACCCGAGGGACTCACCAATCAGACACCTCTCCCCGCGGGCGAGGAGAGGTCGCGCGCCGCATGACCCGCACGGGTCAG
>DATKLH010000222.1:0-6212 GCA_035542515.1 Casimicrobiaceae bacterium | reverse complement strand
ACGTCGGCCGTGTCGGTGTTGGTCATCGACTGGACGACGATCGGATGACCGCTGCCGATCGCAATGCCGCCCACCACGCAGGTGCGCGTGCGGCGACGCGTGATCGGCGCTGGAGTCGCGGTGCTCATGGAACCTTGGATTTTAACACCCGGGATGACGCGGGCTCCGGTCATGGTCGATGGTCGATAGGCGATGGTCGATGGTCGATGGTCCGCAACGAACGAATCGTTGACGATCAACCTTCAACCTTCAACCCGCAACCTTCAACCATAGGGTCAACCATCAGCCATGAACCATCAACCATCAACCATCAACCATCAACCATCGACCGTCGACGCTTCCGGAACGACCCACGCATCGCTCACGTCGAGCCGGATCGATGCGCCGGGGATGAGCGTGCACGGCTCGGGAACATCGAAATGCAGTACGTGCTCGCCGCCGCCGGCGATGGCGGCCTCGAGCCGGTAACAGCCGCCCTGGTAGAGCAGCGCGGAAACCTGTGCATCGATGCCCGTGGCACTGCCGTTGACGACGCGCACGGCCGCGGGCCGCACGCAAGCTTCGGCCGCACCGACGCGCTGCTGTGAATGGCAGCGCATTCGCAATGCATGACCGAACAGCGTCGCATGACAGGTTGCGCCATCGACGGCGCGCACCTCGACGGGAACCACCATGCCGTCGCCCACGAATCGCGCGACGGTGGCGCTCGCCGGCTCGCGATACAACTGCGAAGGCGTCGAGAACTGCAGGATGCGCCCCTGGCTCATCACCGCGATGCGGTCCGCGAGCGCCATCGCCTCGGCCTGATCGTGCGTGATGTAAAGCGTCGTGGTGGCGGTGCGCTCGTGGAAGCGCGCGAACTCCCTTTCCATCGAGGCCCGCAGATGCACGTCGAGGTTCGCGAGCGGCTCGTCGAGCAGGACCAGCGCCGGCTCGGTGACCAGGCAGCGAGCCAACGCGACGCGCTGGCGCTGCCCGCCGGAAAGCGCCGCGGGCGAGCGATCGGCGAAGCCTTCGAGGTTGACCAGGCGCAATACATCGGCAACGCGCTGCGAGCGTTGCGGCTCCTTGATGCCCGCCACGGTGAGCCCGTACGCGATGTTTTGCGCGACGCTCATGTGCGGCCATAGAGCGTAGGACTGGAAGACGATGCCGAGGCGACGCGACTCGGGCGGTATGTGAACGCTGTCGCTGGTGACGACGCGATCGCCGATGACGATGCGACCCGCGTCGGCCTTGTCGAAGCCCGCGATCTGGCGCAAGAGCGTCGTCTTGCCGCAACCCGAAGGGCCCAGGATCGCGACGAACTCGCGATCGTCGACCTGCAGCGAGACGTTGTCGAGCGCGCGGAACGTCCCGTAGTTCCTGGTGAGGCGCTCGATGGTCAGTCGCGCCATGGCAGCACGCCGCGCGGAAGCCTGCCCGCCATGGCGAGCGTGGACAGCATGAGCCCGAAGCTCACGACGATGGTGATCACGCCCAGCGCGGCGGCATAAGCCGAATCGCCTCCCTGCTGGAACGAGAAGAACACGACACCGAGCGTTTCCGATCCGGTCGACCACAGCAGCGCGGAAACGGTCAGCTCGTTGAACGCAGTGAGGAAGATGAGCAGCGCCGCTGCGGCGGCGGTCGGCGCGAGCAGCGGCATGATGATGGTCCGCAGCCGGCGCAACAGCCGCGCGCCTGCGATCTGCGATGCCTCCTCCAATGTACGGTCGAGCTGGTGATACGCGCTGGTGACCGGCCGCAGTCCGAGCACCAGGAAGCGCGCGAGGTAGCAGAACAGGATGATCCACACGGTGTTGTAGAGCGAGATCCCGAGCAGCGGCTTGAGGAACACGAGGATGGCGGCAATCGCGAGTACCACGCCGGGAAGCGCATACGGGACCTCGGTGACCCAATGCACGACGCGCAACAGCCGATTGCCGCGCCAGACCAGGAAATACGCGAGCGGCACGGCGATCGCCACGATCACGAGCGCCGCGGTTGCCGACAGCCCGAAGCTGTTCGCAAACGCGCGCTTCGCCGCCGCATGCTCGAACAATACGAAGCGATAGTTGTCGAGCGTCGCCGAGTCCCTGTCCAGCGGAACGCCCTGCGATGGAACCAGCGAGGTCAGCGTAAGCGCAACGAGCGGCAGCACCAGCGCGATTGCAGGCACGCTCCACAAGGCGACCTCGACGACCCGGCGGTGGCGTCGCAATTCGAAGGGACGAGCCACGCCGGAGGTGAGCATCGTGCGGAAATCACGCCGACGCAGCATAAGCTCCTGCGCTGCGATGCCGATCACCGCGATGCCGCCGGCAATCATCGACAGCACGGCGATTTCGGACAACGCGCCCGGGCCGAAGCCCGCGAGGCGCTGGTAGATGAGCGTCGGCAGAACGAGATAATTGCCCGGGATTCCGAGCAATGCCGGGATGCCGAAATTGCCCAGGCACGAGACGAAGCTCAACGCGATTCCGGCGAGCAGCGGCGGGGTCATCAAGGGCAGCACGATGGTGCGCAACACGTTGAGCGGTCGTGAGCCCGCTGCAAGGCCGGCCTCGATGAGCTCCTGCGGAAGCGTGCGCAGTCCCGCGCGCAAGGTCAGGAATACGAGCGGTGCGTATTGCACGCCGAGCACCAGCACGATTCCGCCCGCCGAGTACAACGGATTGCGCGCGCCCATCGCAGGCGCGATGCCCAGCAGCTTGAGCAAGGTCGACGAAGGCCCGAACAGCTGCAGCCACGCGAGCGCGACCACCTGCGGCGCGAGGAGCAGCGGCGCGACGAAGCAGAACACGAACGCGTTGCGGCCGCGCACGTCGGTCAGCGACACGGCCAGTGCAACCAGCGTTCCGATCACCGTCGCCAGCGCCGTTCCGCCGATGGCGGTTGCCAGACTATGCTTGGCAGCCGTCCACGTGGCCGGGCTCGACAGCACGCGCACCGCGGCGTCTGGCGAAACATGTCCCTGCGGCGCCACGCCTTCCATCACCAGGCGCGCGAGCGGCAACACCGACAGGACGCCGACGACCAGGACCAGGATCCACAGCAGCGCGGAATCCTCGACGCGCTCGCGCAGGCCTCCCGCGTGGATCATGCAGGGTGAAGTGAACGCACGTGTCAGCTACCGAACAGATCGGAGAAACGCTTCAGGTTCGCGTTGTTGTTCTGCACGACGTTCGCGATGTCGGTGGGCATGATCTTGATCCTGGTGGCGCCGGGATACCACGACGGCATCGGGATGTTGGCCTTGGCCGGGATGTAGCCCATCGACGAGGCGAGCTTCTGTCCGTCGTCGGAGAGGATGAAGTCGATGAACGCGCGTGCGGCGGCGGGATTCTGAGTGGTCTTGACGATCGCGGCCGGCTCGGTCACCGCGGGATTGCCTTCCGCGGGAAAAACGAAGTCGATCGGAGAGCCTTTCGCTTTGGCGTTGAAGGCCATGAAGTCGACCAGCACGCCGTACGGTTTCTCGCCGTTCGCCACCGCCGTGACCACGGCACCGTTGCCGCGCACGGCGACCGCGTCGGAGGCCTTGAGCTTTTCGAAGTAACCCCAGCCGAGATCGGCGCGTGCCGTCATGGTCCCGAGCATGATCGCGGCGGCGCCCGAATAGAGCGGGCTGGGCATGGCGAGCTGGCCCTTGTACTCCGGCTTGGCGAGATCGGCCCACGACGCGGGACGCCGCTTCGCGGCCGTGTTCACGGCGATGCCGGTGGTGATGAGCTTCGATCCGAAATAGGTGTGATCGGCGTCGTACACGTTGCGATCGAACCCATCGGTCTTCGCTTGCGGGTAGGCGAGCAGGCGGCCATCCTTTTTGAGCGCTTCCATGCTCGCCGCATCGGCGAGCAGAAGGACATCGGCCTTCGACGCGCCGGCCGCGAATTCGGCGGCAAGCTTGCCCATGACTTCGGTGGTTCCCGAGCGGAACACGTCGACCTCCACGCCGGGATACGCCTTGCGAAACGCGGCGATCGTTTGCGCGGCATCGCGCTCCGGCTGCGAGGTGTAGAGGGTCAGCTTGCCGGAGGGCGCTTGCGCCGTCGCTCCGAGCGGGGTCAGCGCCGCTGCCGCGAACGCGGCAAGCAGCAGTGTGCGACGCGATACCACGATCATGTTGCTCCTCCGTGACGGTGCGGCGGCCCCGCGCAGGCGTGCGCAGCGGTCGCTGTTATACATGGTGCGCAGGATCGACGCCGTCTCCGCTAAACAGCGGGCCGAGTCGGTGGCGCGAATCGGATCAACGCGGGACCGGAGGCGTCGATGGAGATGGAACGTACAGCCGCGTGAGTCGCGCTGAAGCGACTGTCCTCGCCCTCGCGCAGTCGCGAGCGAGCGTCGGGCTTCCTATGGATTGCCGCCAGCCGCCTGGAACATGTACGCGATGGCCGAACGGATTTCGCCATCGGTGAGATCGGCCATGCCGCCGCGCGGTGGCATGGCGCCGTGTCCCTTGATTGCGGAACGCACCACGACATCGAAGCCATTCTTCATGCGTGGGATCCATGCCTGCTTGTCGCCGATGCGCGGTGCACCGTTCTTGCCGGTACCGTGACACTCGATGCAGCGCGCCTTGACGACCTGCTCGCCGGTTCGGTCGGCCGGCGCGGGCGCTTGTGCCAAGGCTTGACTCGCCAGGTACGCGACGGCGAGGCCAAGCGCGATGACGATCGGTGCGCGTCGAGCTGCGCGAACGTTGGATGTGAAGGCGATCTTCATGCTGGAACTCCCGGGAGGCATCGGGCCCCTGGGTGGCCATTGCATCCTGGGCGCGCGAGGGCATCCGAGCGTTGATCTGCGTCAACGCGTGCGCCACCGAAGAATCGATTCGCACGGAGCACGCTGGTGTCGCCTCACCTTGTCATCTATGCCGCGTCATGGAAAATGATCCCGACCGTGTGTCGCAACCCGGAGCGGACGGTGCTCACGCCGTGACGCATGTTCACGCGGTAGTCGCCGTGCGACCCGCGCACGGGGCGGTTATGGACTGCAAACGCGACCGCATCGCCTTGCCGCAGCGGCACGACCTCGATGCGGCTCTGCATGCGCGGCCGCTGCTCGGTCAGGACGAACTCACCGCCGGTGAAGTCCTTGTCCGGCTCGGAGAGAAGGATCGCGACCTGGATCGGGAATGCGATGTCGCCGTAGAGATCCTGGTGCAGGCAGTTGAAGTCGCCTGCGACGTACTGCAGCAGAAGCGGTGTCGGACGCGCCTGCCCGGCGTCGTGGCATAGCCGCAGGAACGAGGCGTGGTCGTCGGGATAGCGCTCGTCGATTCGCATGCGCTCGTTCCATTCGTTGGCGATGCTCGCAAGGCGTGGATAGAGCGATGTGCGCAATTGCTCGATGAGGTCGGGTAGCGGATACCTGAAGTAGCGGTACTCGCCCTTGCCGAAGCCGTGCCGCGTCATGTGGATGCGGCTGCGGAAGTGACTCTGGTCGGAATAGAGGGTTGCGATGCTGCGGCATTCCTCGGGCGAGAGAAGCTCGGGAAGCACGGCACTGCCGTGGCTGTTCAGCTCGTTCCTCAGCGCTTGCCAGTCGTATGCGGAAACGCGCTCCACTGCTTGCGCGACCGCAGGGTTCGCGGAGATGCCCGACGAGCGAGCGTTCATTGCCTTGCCTCCTTCATGATCAGGTGCGGTTTGCTCGACGACCTCACCAACCAGCACTCGAGCAGACGCGGACGCTTCGTGGCTCGGCGCCCGTCTGTCATCGAACGCCGAGTCGCTCGATCTCGCAGTTCGTCAGCGACTTAAGCGCATCGAATGCACCGTCACGATTGCGTCGTTGCCTCGCGGTCGAGCAAGACGCGCTTGCGCTCGACACCCCAGGCGTAGCCCGAGAGCGCGCCGTCGTTGCGCACGACGCGGTGGCACGGAATGGCGACCGCGAGATGGTTGGCGGCGCACGCATTGGCGACGGCGCGTATCGCCTTGGGAGATCCGATGCGCCGCGCGATCTCGGCATAGGATGCGGTCTTGCCGACCGGGATCTTCCGCAGCGCCTGCCACACGCGTTGCTGGAAGACTGTGCCACGGACATCGAGCGGAAGGTCCAGCCCGATCCCCGGTGCCTCGACGAAACCGACCACGCGCGCGACCAGCGCTTCGTAGTCGCGATCGCCGCCGATCAGACGCGCCTTGGGGAAGCGATCCTGCAGATTGCGAACCAGCTCGTCCGCGTCGTCGCCCAGGAGGATCGCAGCGACGCCTTTGGTG
>DATKLH010000221.1:0-2527 GCA_035542515.1 Casimicrobiaceae bacterium | reverse complement strand
CCGTCGAGCGCCGAAGGTGCGGGCATCCGCGTCAGCAACGTCGAGCACTACTACGAGTCGGAGCAGGGACACACGGTTCAGGCGTTGCAACCCACCTCGCTGGACATCGAGCCGGGCGAGTTCGTGGCGATCGTGGGACCGAGCGGGTGCGGCAAGACGACGCTGCTGAGCCTCGTCGGAGGTCTGGTGCGGCCGACCCGCGGCGAGATCCTGATTGGGTCACGCATGCCCCAGGTTGGCGCGCCCGATCTGGGCTATCTGTTTGCGCGCGATGGACTGCTGCCCTGGCGCACCGCGGCGGGCAACGTCGGGCTGCCGCTCGAGCTGCGCGGCATGGACCGCAAGGAGCGCGAGGCGCGAGTCGCCGCCACGCTTGCCGTGGTCGGACTCAAGGACTTCGCCGATTCGCATCCCGCGCAGCTTTCACAGGGCATGCGCCAGCGTGTCGCGCTCGCTCGCATGCTGGTGACCGAGCCGACGACGCTGTTGATGGACGAGCCGTTCTCGGCGCTCGACGCGCAGACGCGCCTGCTCATGCACCTGCACTTCCTCGCGATCTGGGAGCGCCACAAGAGCACCGTGCTGCTGATCACGCACGACCTCGGCGAGGCGATCACGCTCGCCGATCGCGTGATCGTTTTCTCGCGTCGCCCCGGCCGCATCAAGGGCGAGTATCGCGTCGACATTCCAAGACCGCGTCGCGTCGCCGACCTGCAGGCGAACGCGCATTACCACGACCTGTTCAGGAAGATCTGGGAGATCCTCGAGGAGGAGCTCGTGGGTGGCGGCGAGGAGCATTGGCAGGCGGGAGCCAGGAAATGATCGTGGCCGATCGTGATGCGAATCCTTCCTCCGCCGCCAACGCGGGTGCGGGTCACCGCGCGGGGACCAAGGTGCAGCCGTTGCGTGCGGGTGGCAAGCGACGGGGCGTGCGTGCACACCTGCTGTCGCGCGACAACGTCCTGGTGGTCCTCGGCTGGATCTCGGTGTTCGTCGGTGTGAGCGCCGCATGGCAGTTCGCCGCCACGCATGGAATCATCAATCCGGTCTTCACCGGTTTGCCGAGCCGCATCGGCAACGAGTTCGTCAAGGCCATCATCGGTCCGGCGCTGAGCAGCGATGCCCGCGCCACGGTAACCGCTGCGCTGATCGGTGCCGGCGTGGCATCCGTGCTCGGCATCGCGAGCGCCTTCGTGCTCGCTCAAAGCGACGTCTGGCGACGGATCTTCGATCCCTATTTCACGGTCCTGAACGGCCTGCCTCGCGTCGCGCTCGCGCCGCTGTTCCTGTTGTGGTTCGGCATCGGGCCGATGTCGAAGATCATGCTGGCCGCGAGCATCACTTATTTCGTGACCTTCTACAACACGATGGTCGGCGTCGATTCGGTGGACCGCGACCATTTGCTGCTTGCGCGCGCGCTCGGTGCATCGCGCCTCCAGGTGTTCCTCAAGTTCGTGGTGCCCTCGGCGGTGCCGTCGATTTTCAATGGACTGCAGCTCGGTTTCGTCTACGGGATGCTCGGTACCGTGGCAAGCGAGATGCTCGCCGGCGAGCGCGGCCTCGGCGTGCTGCTGACGCGGCAGGCGGCGCTGTTCCAGATGGACGATTACTTCGCCACGCTCATGCTTCTCGCGCTCGCGACCACCGCCATCTCGGGCACCATGGAATTCGTTCGCCGGCGGCTGTTGCGCTGGCAGCGCGCGCACGTGGTCAAGGTGTGACTCGTCACCCACGACGACGCAAGAGCGCAGCTCGCTCGACACGACGGACCTTGGAGAAAAGACGCTATGGCGATCTGGGATGATGTCGTGCCTGAAACCGAACGCCGGATCTACGAGGTCGGCGGATGGGGCAAGCGCATGGGCTTCGGTGCGCGGCCCGCGGTGGTCGTGGTCGATGTGAACTACGATTTCATCGGCGATCGACCCGCACCGATCCTCGAATCGATCGAGCATTGGCGCTACAGTTGCGGTGACGTCGGCTGGCGCGGTGTGGCCGCCATCGCGAAGCTGCTCGCGGCTGCGCGCGCGAAGCGCGTGCCGATCTTCTACACCACGGTGGAGCGTCGCGCGGATCGTCTCGACTACGGGCGCGACCGTGACAAGAATTTCCGCACCGGCGAGGCGACCAGCCTGACCGGTGGCAAGGGTCCGGAGATACCGCGCGAGATCGCGCCGCAGCCCGCCGACATCGTGATCAGCAAGAAGAAGGCGAGCGCTTTCTTCGGCACTCCGCTCGCGAGCTACCTCGTCGACCTGAATGTCGACACGCTGCTGGTGACCGGCGTGAGCACCAGCGGCTGCGTGCGAGCGACCGTGGTCGATGGCAATGCATACAATTTCCGCGTCTGCGTGGTGGAGGAAGGAACCTTCGACCGCAGCAGCGTGGCGCACAAGGTCAACCTCTTCGACATGCACATGAAGTACGCGGACGTGATCAGTGTCGACGAGACCATCGGCTATCTCGAGAGCCTCGCAGCCACGCCCGCGGCCCACGGGGCCTGATCGCCGATCCGGCCACAGGGGTC
>DATKLH010000220.1:0-13172 GCA_035542515.1 Casimicrobiaceae bacterium | reverse complement strand
GGCGAGTGGAACCGCGTCGATTTCGAGCTGCCGGCGAGCGGTCCGCTGATCGACGAGTTCCTGCTCAATGCGCGCGAGGTCCTGTCGACCGAGTACGGCAACGCGCCACTCATCCTGATCAAGGATCCGCGCGTCTGCGTGCTTGCGCCGCTATGGCATCGCGCGTTGCAGGAAAGCGGCTACCGACCCGCGTATGTGGTCGTCGTGCGTCATCCGCTGGAGGTTGCGGGCTCGATCGAGTCGCAGGGCGACATGCCCCTCGCGCAGGGTCTCGCGTTGTGGCTCACGTATATGCAACGCGTCGAACGGTTCGTGCAGACTCGTGGCGTAGCCGCGGTGCACGTGCGCTACGCCGACCTGCTCGAGGACTGGCGAGGTGTCGTGCAGCGCATCGCGCGACGACTCGATGCAGCGCTTTCGATCGACCGGCACGCCGGCGAAGTCGACGCTTTCCTCGAGGCCGGCATGCGCAACCATCGGGCGGACGACGCGGGCATCGGCGGAGCCGTCGCACCCGAGGCGGTCTGGGCGCTGTATCGGCGCCAGCTCGAGCGCTGCCGACAAGACATCTGACCACCACGCATGCTACGCGTTGCTGTCGTTGGCACCGCGGGCGGGCCGCGGTGTCGGTGTGATGGGCAGGCCGGTACGTAACCGGCCGGCATGTCCGCTCCGCTGCCGAAAAGTGCTGGGAACGTCCGCGGCCACGCGTACCGCTTCGCTTCACACGGCCATGGGCCGCATGCGAACGCCGACGAACTCTTCTCGCGAGCCTCAGGGATCCGGGGGCACGTAGCCGGCCGGCATTTCCGCACCGCCGCCGAAAAAGTGTTTCTCCATCTGCTCGGCGAGCCATTTGCGCGCGCGCGGATCGGCGAGCGAGAGGCGATTCTCGTTCACCAGCATCGTCTGGTGGCGCAGCCATTGCTGCCACGCTTCCTTCGAGACGTTCTCGTAGATGCGCTTGCCGAGCTCGCCGGGGTAGGGCGGGAAATCGAGCCCCTCCGCTTCGCGGCCGAGCTTGACGCACTTGACCATCCTTGCCATTGCCTGCCTCCTTGCATCGAAACGCTGCGGCGCAAACGATCGCCATCGTGCGCTGTGCGATCGTTCGCGAAACCACCGAGGACATTGAACGACGCCGAGAAGTGTCCAAGGTGCGACGGTCGACGTCGACCGGCCGTCATCGCTCTTCTGCCGTGCGCTCCGTGGTTGTGTTCCCTGCGATCAAGCGCCCGACTGCAGCGGCTTGCGAGAGATCTGCGATTTGCGCTGGTAATTGTAGAGTGCCTGCTTTTGCTGGGGTAGCTCCGACACCGTAGCGGGCCTGAAGCCGCGCTCGAGGAACCAGTGCGCCGTGCGCGTGGTGAGCACGAAAAGCTCGGTGAGCTTGAGCTTGCGCGCTCGTTGCTCGATCTCGCGCATCAGCGCCTCGCCGTAACCCTCGCGCTGGAAGTCCGGATGCACGGCGAGCGCTGCGAGCTCGCCCTTGCGCTCGTCGGGGAACGCGTAAAGCGCCGCGCATCCGACGATGTGGTTGTCGTACTCGGCCACGATGAAGCGCTCGATCTCGCTCTCCAGTCGCTCGCGCGAGCGACGCACCAGCACACCCTGTTCTTCGAGCGGCTCGATGATGCTCAGGATGCCGCCCACGTCGTCGATCGTGGCACTGCGGATGTTGGCGAGCGCGGTCGAGGCGAGCATCGTGCCGACGCCGTCGCGGGTGAACAGCTCGAGCAGGAGCGCGCCGTCGTGGTGACGGGAAACGAGGTGCGCGCGCTTGACGCCGTTGTCGCAGGCCCGCACCGCGGCAGGCAGGTACACGCGCACATCGGGGGCGAGTCGCTCCGGCTTCGCGAGCAACGCCTCGGCGTCGCGCGTGGAAAGGTCCGACAGCAGGCGTCGCCGGCCGTTGCGCACGCCGTCGGTGTCCATGAGGAAGATGAGCTTGGTCGCCTGCATGTGCACGGCGACCTGGGTGGCGACTTCCTCGACGGTGAGATTGAAGATCTCGCCGGTGGGCGAGTATCCGATTGGCGAGATGAGCACGATGTCGCCATCGTCGAGGCGCTGCTGGATCGCTTCGGTGTCGATGCGGCGGACCTCGCCGGTGAGCTGCATGTCCACGCCGCCGACCACGCCCATCGGCTTCGCCGTCAGGTAATTGCCGCTCGACACGCGGTTGCGCGCGCCGGCCATCGGTGAACCGGCGAGCCCGAGCGATAGCAGCGCTTCTATGCGCGCGCGGGCCTGCCCCGCGGCTTCGAGCACGCAATCCATCGCATCGTTGTCGGTCACGCGCACGCCGTGCGCGTAGCGGCTCGGGATGCCCTGCTGCTGGAGGATCGCCTCCACCTGGGGGCGGCACCCGTGGGCGACCACCAGCCTGATGCCGAGGCTGTGCAGCAGGTTGAGGTCGTGGACGACGTTGAGGAACGACTCGTCCGCCACCACTTCTCCACCGAAGGCGATGACGAAAGTCTTGCCGCGGAACGCGTGCACGTAGGGCGCAGCCGCGCGAATCCAGTGCACGAACGCGCGCATCGTCGCGGAATTCGCAGGCGGCTGGTCGGCGGGTACGCGCGCCATGACGGACATCGATGCGTCGCGGGGGTGTCGGTGACGAGGCGCCGCATTATAGCTGCCGATCGGTCGGAGGAACGGCCGTCGATGCGTCCTCTATAATGACGCGATTGCGCCGGCGGTCCGCCAGTGGCTGCCCGTTTCGATTCAATCGTGTGCTCTTGCGACGCGATCGGCGCCGAGCCGCGACCTCTTCGGAACCGGCCAAAGGTATCGTGCGAGCCGCTCCGGCATTCGCCGCTACCGGAACGCATACCGGCTCGCGAACCTTTTGGCCGAATTACTCAAAAATCTCAATCCCGAGCAGCTTGAAGCGGTGACGCTGCCACATGCGTCGGCGCTGATCCTCGCCGGCGCCGGAAGCGGCAAGACGCGCGTGCTCACCACGCGCATCGCGTGGCTGCTTGCCACCGGACAAGCGACGCCGGTCTCGATCCTCGCGGTCACTTTCACCAACAAGGCCGCGAAGGAGATGCTGCTGCGCTTGTCGATGCTCACGCCGATCAACACGCGCGGCATGTGGATCGGCACTTTCCACGGGCTGTGCAATCGCATGCTGCGTGCGCATCACCGCGCTGCCGGCCTGCCGCAGCTTTTCCAGATCCTCGACACGCAGGACCAGCTCGCGCTGATCAAGCGCATGTACCGGGAGCACGGCATCGACGACGAGCGCTATCCGCCGCGCCAGCTCCAGCACTTCATCATGAACGCGAAGGAGCAGGGGTTGCGGCCCAACGCGGTGGAGGCGGGTGACGAATTCTCGCGCCGCCAGGTCGAGCACTACGCGCTCTACGAAGCGACCTGTCAGCGTGAGGGAAGCGTCGACTTCGCCGAGTTGCTCCTGCGCAGCTACGAGCTGCTGGCCGGTCACGACGGCATTCGCGAGCACTACCGCCGGCGCTTCTCGCACCTGCTGGTCGACGAGTTCCAGGATACCAACGCGTTGCAGTACCGCTGGCTCCGCTCGCTCACCGGACCGACCGCCGCAGTGTTTGCAGTCGGCGACGACGACCAGTCGATCTACGCGTTTCGCGGCGCCAGCGTAGCCAACATGCAGACCTTCGAACGCGACTTCAGCCGGCCCGACATGCCGGTGCGGCTGGTCAAGCTCGAGCAGAACTACCGCTCGCACGGCCACATCCTCGATGCGGCGAACGCGCTCATCAAGCAGAACCATGCGCGGCTGGGCAAGAACCTCTGGACCAGCGAGGGCAAGGGCGAGCCGGTACGCGCATTCGCCGCGCCGACCGACCTCGACGAAGCGGCCTTCGTGGTGGACGTCGTGCGCGGACTTGCCGAGGACGGGCTCAAGCTCGATCAGATCGCCCTGCTCTATCGCAGCAACGCGCAATCGCGCGTGCTCGAGCACGCGCTGTTCAACGCGGCGATCCCCTACCGCGTCTATGGCGGGATGCGCTTTTTCGAGCGGGCGGAGATCAAGCACGCGCTTGCGTATCTGCGTTTGCTGTCGACGCCCGAGGACGACGGCGCGATATTGCGAGTGGTGAACTTCCCGCCGCGCGGAATCGGCGCGCGCACGCTGGAGAACCTGCAGGACCAGGCGCGCACGCGCGGCAGCTCGCTGTGGCAGGCGGCTTGCGAAGGATCGATCGGCGGCAAGGCTGGGGCTTCGCTGGCATCGTTCGTTCGATTGATCGAAGCGATGCGCGAGGCGACGAGCGCGCTGACTTTGTCCGAAGCGGTCGCACACGTGATCGAGGCGTCCGGCCTGGTCGCGCACTACAAGTCCGAAAAGGACGGTCAGGAACGGATCGAAAACCTCGAAGAGCTGGTCAACGCCGCGGAGAGCTTCGTGCGCGAGGCCGAGCTTGCCGTCGATGCGCCGATTCGCGTTGCGACGCCGCCGGGATCGCGCGTGAACCTGTCGCCCGACGGTCAAATCGCGCTGCCGGCGGTCGATGCGACCGAAGCGCTCGCGGAAGGCGCAAGCGACCCGCTGACGGCGTTCCTCGCGCACGCGGCACTGGAAGCGGGCGACACCCAGGCCGCCGAAGGCCGTCCTGCGCTCCAACTCATGACCGTGCACGCCGCGAAAGGACTCGAGTTCCACACGGTATTCGTGACCGGTCTGGAGGAAGGCCTTTTCCCACACGAGAACAGCCTCAACGAGCTCGATGGCGTCGAGGAGGAACGTCGGCTGATGTACGTCGCGATCACGCGTGCGAGGCGCCGCCTGTACCTGACGCACACGCAGAGCCGCATGCTGCATGGGCAGACGCGCTACAACATTCCGTCGCGATTCTTCGACGAGATTCCGCGCGAGCTGGTGCAGTGGCTGTCGCCGCAACTGCGCCGGCGGGCCTACGAAGTCGATGCGGCGGAATGGGGCAGCTCGACCATCGCGCCGCCGATCACCGCGCCGCATGCGACGCCACCTGCGCCAGCGTGGCGAATCGGCCAGAGCGTGCGACACGTCAAGTTCGGGCTGGGCGTGATCATCGATGCGGAAGGACGCGGGCATGATGCACGCGTGCAGGTCAATTTCCGCGACGCGGGCGTCAAGTGGCTGGCGCTCGACTATGCGAAGCTGGAACCCGCGTGATGCTCGGGCTCACCGCGCGGCTTCGCGCAACTTGCGGCCGCAGGGCGCGTTGCTGCTGCCGGTGCTCGGCCTGATCGCAGCGGTGTTCCTGAGCTAGCCGTTTGGCGCCCATGGACGCCCGTTGCGGTCCCCGCCAAAACGGTCAGCCACGCGCAAGCGCCGAGCAAGCGTTGCGACTGCAACCGGCGGGACAATGCAGCGATGTGGCCATCGCTACTCGCGCTCCTTCGCATTCTCGCGATCTGGCTCGCATGCGCGATGGCCGGCGTGCTGGCCGGATATCTCGCGGTGCTGCTCGCCAGAGATGGCATCTGGTGGGACCAATTGCTGTCGCTCGCGGTGCTGATCCTGATCGCGATGATGATCGCGATTCGCGAATGGCGACGCATATGAGCGGCCTGCGCGAGGGTCGCAGCCGTCGAGCCCCTACTTTCCGTGTCCCAACGGCTGCACCGATCCGTCGGCGAGCGGCGCGAGCGTCTCGCCCGCGTGGAACACGTCGCGATAGCTGACGTAATCGGCGATATGCAGCGTCGCTACGAAGAAGCATAGATAAGGCAGCAGCAGCACCGCGGCGACCAGCGGATACATCGACACCGGCAGGACCAGCGCGATGACGACGCTGATGAACGAAGGCACCATCCCGCCGAAGAAGAAAACGGCGAGCGCGTAGCGCAATATCGCGCGCCAGTTCGCCGACGCTGCGCGCAGGCTGGCACCCAGTGCGGTAAGCACGCCCGCGTCCTGGAACACGACCAGTGCCGGGGCCCACCACAGCGCGAGCACCGTCGGGAGCGCGCACAGCGCACCGAACAGCATGCCGATCTCTACGCGCGGTTCGGCGAGCGTTTCCTGCATCCGCTTCGCGAGCGCGCTGTCGTCCATCTCCGCCGGCGGCGCGTGGAACAGGAGATCGATGAGCTTTCCTCCATCGATGAGCGCCGTCGCGCCGATCGATATCAGCACGCCGAGCACCAGCACCACGCCGAGCGGCAGCAGCGCCTTGAGATTGCCGCGGAACCCGACCAGGAGATGGCGCAGCTCCGGAGCGCCGCCGCGTTCCTGTGTCCACGCCGCGGCCAGGAAGCCCACGGCGAAGACCGGCTTCAGCACCGGGGCGAGCCACGCCCCGATCAGCGGTACGAGGTCGATGAGCAACAGCGCGAGGTAGTAGGCGAGCAGCATCGCGATCCAGCGCATGCGCGCCTTGCGGAACATCGCGTAGCTGCGTACGAGCCACTCGACCCCGCGCGCCCCCGCATGGCGCGTGAACACGATGTCGCGCGCGCCGATGCTCATGCGATCGCTGCGGCTTCGGGAAAGCGCTGTGGGTTCGCGACGTGGTTACGCAGGATGCGCTCGAATTGCTCGGGATCGTGCGCGTGCGTCAACTCTCCCGGCCGTGGCAGATGGAGGTCGTACAGGCGCGACAACCAGAAGCGCAGCGCCGCGGCGCGCAGGAGGGCCGGCCACTGCGAGCGCTCGTCGGCATTGAGAGGTCGCGCCGCGTTGTACGCACCGATCAGCGCCTGCACACGTGCCGGGTCGAGCGAGCTGTCCGCGTTTCCGACCACGCACCAGTCGTTGGCCGCGATCGCGAGATCGTACGCGAGGAAATCGGTGGCGGCGAAGCCGAAGTCGATGATGCCGGCGACACGCCCATCGGCGAACAGCACGTTGTCGCAGAACAGGTCGCCGTGCACCGCGCCGCGCGGCAGCTTGCCCTTTCCGTAACCGGTCTGGAACTTGATCTCCGCGGCGAGCAGCTGGTTCTGGTCGGGCGCAAGGAACGGCTGCACGGCGCGCGCTGCCTGTCGCCACCACGCCGGCCCGCGTCGATTGGTGAGTCGAGCGCGATAGCTTTGCGAGGCGACGTGCAGGCGCGCGAGCGCATCGCCGACTGCGGCGCATTCCGCCACACCCGGCAGGTCGACCGGCGCGCCCTCCATGCGCGTGACCAGCCCTGCCGGTCGCCCGTTCAGCATCGAGAACAGCGCGCCGGTGCGATCGGGCTGCGGTGTTGGAACCTCGACGCCTGCGCGCGACAGGTGCGCCATCAGGTTGAGATAGAACGGCAACTCCTCCGCGGGCAGGCGCTCGTAGAGCGTCAGCACGTAGCGGCCGCGCTCGGTGGTCACGAAATAATTGGTGTTCTCGATGCCCGCGGCGATGGGTGCCATCTCGACGAGCGTACCCAGCGCATAGCGGGCGAGCCATGCGTCGAGATCCTCGGTGGTTACGGGGGTGTAGACCGACATCGGAATTCGCGCGTACGGCTCGTCGATCGCCGCGCGCCAAGCTGCGGGAGAAGAAGTCGGGTTCAGTTCACCAGGAGAACAACGCCCACAGCGGCACGCTGAGAGCCGGATCGAGGCTGTCACGCCGAATGTAGGGTGTGCCGTCGGCCTGCGGGAACAGGTAATAAGGCCGGCCATGGCGCGGCGTCACCTTGATGTAGCGCAGCTCGCCCTTCACTCGGTATTCCTCGATCACGTTCTCCTCGCGCTGCGTGCGCGTGACCTGCGGCTCCGGCTCGGTCTCGGTCGAGAACTGTCCTGCCGCGGCAGGCGGCACCGGCGCAGCTTTCGACGGCATGGCGGGCGGCGAGGTCAGATCGATGGGCGGAGGCGGTGGTGGCGGGCGCACATCGGGCCGTGCCGGCACTTGCGCGACGGCCGCAGTCGTTGCCAGCAATGCGGCGATGACGATCCCGACGGCGCGTGCGGCGATCATGGGAGCTCCGATATTGCATCGATTCTAGCAAAGCGACGCGCGGAGCACCGTAGGACAGCGCCGAAATCGCGCGTCGGCGCGTGACCGCAATGCGCGTTTACAACGAGGCGGCGGCGCGGCGGTCGCCACGCCCCGCACCGGTGCGCTGCCCCGCCGGGTGTTACAGGTTGAGCATGCGGTCGCGTTCGGCGCGCGAGGGCTGGAATCCGCGCGTTTCGTAGAATTCGAAGATCGCTTCGACGATCGCGTCAGGCTCGTCGATGACGCGCATGAGATCGACGTCGCCGGCGTTGATCATGCCTTCGTCGACCAGCCGATCGCGGAACCAGTCGAGCAGTCCCGACCAGAAATCGCCGCCGACGAGGATGATCGGAATGCGGCGCGCCTTGCCGGTCTGGACCAGCGTGAGGCACTCGGACAGCTCGTCGAGCGTGCCGTAGCCGCCGGGCAACACGACATACGCTGAAGCGAAGCGTACGAACATCATCTTGCGCGCGAAGAAATAGCGGAAATCGATCGCGACGTCCTGGAACAGGTTCGCCTGCTGCTCCTCGGGCAGCAGGATGTTGAGTCCCACCGCGGGCGAGCGTCCTCCGTGCGCGCCCTGATTGGCGGCGGCCATGAGACCGGGACCGCCACCGGAGATCACCGCGAAGCCCGCATCGGAGAGCTTGCGCGCGATCACTTTCGCAGTCTCGAAATAGCGATGACCTTCGGCAATGCGCGCGCTGCCGAACATGCTCACGGCCGGACGAATGCCGCGCAAGCGCTCAGTCGCCATCTGGAACTCTGCCATAATGCCCAGGACCCGCCACGCCTCCTGGCCATTGCTCGTGTACGACGCCTGCGGGTCGACCAATACGGGAATCTTTTCGGATTGAGGCAGCATGCCGACGCTCGTCCTGGTGGATGGTTCGTCCTATTTGTACCGCGCGTTCCACGCGTTGCCGGATCTGCGCACCAAGAGGGGCGAGCCGACCGGTGCGCTGCGCGGCGTGGTGTCGATGCTGAAGCGGCTGGTGGAAGACGGCAAGCCGGACTATTTCGCGGTCGTCTTCGACGCGCCGGGCAGGACGTTCCGCGACGCGTGGTATCCGGAGTACAAGGCGAATCGTACTCCGATGCCCGACGACCTGTCATTGCAGATCGAGCCGTTGCACGCGCTGGTGCGCGCACACGGCTGGCCGCTGCTGATGATCGAGGGGGTCGAGGCCGACGACGTCATCGGCACGCTCGCACACCAGGCGCGCGAGCAGGGCATGGACGTCGTCGTGTCCACCTCCGACAAGGATCTCGCGCAGCTCGTGGGTCCGCGCGTGAAGCTCGTCAACACGATGAGCAACGAGACGCTCGACGAAGCCGGCGTGGTTGCTAAATTCGGCGTGCGCGCCGATCAGGTGCTCGATCTTCTGACGCTCACCGGCGATGCGATCGACAACATTCCCGGTGTGCCGAAGGTGGGTCCCAAGACAGCAGCCAAATGGCTGGCGCAGTACGAGACGCTCGATGCGTTGCTCGAGCGCGCGGCCGAAGTCGGCGGCGTGGTCGGAGAAAACCTGCGACAGACGCGCGATTGGTTGCCGCAGGGCAAGCGCCTGCTGACCGTTCGAACCGACTGCGATCTTCCCGTGCGCGTGACCGATCTCAACCTGCGCGCGCCGGATGTCGATGCGCTCAAGTCGATGTACGACCGCTTCGAGTTCAAGGCGTGGCTCAAGGAGCTCGGGGAGGGTGATCTGCTCGCGCCGCACGAGCAACCGCGTGCATCAGGCAACGCTGGCGCCGACACGCTGCCGGCGCCCAGCGCGGCGCCCGCGCGACCGCGCGGCACCTACGAGACCATCGTCGACGAGGCGAGCTTCGAGCGCTTCTGGTCGCGCATCGAGCGGGCTCCACTGGTGTCGTTCGATACTCAAACGACGACGCGCGACCCGATGCAGATGGAGATCGTGGGTCTCGCCTTCAGCATGGCCGAAGGCGAGGGCGCTTATGTTCCGGTCGCGCATCGCTATCCCGGTGCGCCGACGCAGCTCGCGCGCGATGCGGTGATTGCGCGCATCGCGACCTGGTTCGCCGATGCGCAGCGGCGCAAGGTGGGCCAGAACGTCAAGCACGACGAGCACGCGCTCGCCAACCATGGCATCGCGCTGCGCGGCATCGTCGACGACACGCTGCTGGAATCGTACGTGCTCGAATCGCATCGCCAGCACGACGTGCACAACATCGCGTGGCGCGAGCTCAACCTCGACACGCTGACCTACGACGACGTGACCGGCAAGGGGGTCAAGCGCATCGGCTTCGAGGACGCGAGCCTCGAGCGCGCAACCGAGTACGCGGCGCAGGACGCCGACGTCACTTTGCGTTTGCACGAGCACCTGTCGCGGCGCATCACCGCCGATGCGAAGCTGCGCAACGTCTACGAGAACATCGAGCTGCCGCTGCGCGAAGTGCTGTTCCGCATGGAGCGCGCGGGCGTGCTCGTCGACGTGCAGCTCCTTGCCCGGCAGGGACGCGAGCTGGGCGAACGCATCCTGAAGCTCGAGGAGCAGGCGTTCGCCGAGGCCGGCCAGCCTTTCAACCTCGGCTCGCCCAAGCAGCTGTGCGAGATCCTGTTCGAACGGATGAAGTTGCCGGTGATCAAGAAGACCGCAACCGGCCAGCCGTCGACCGACGAGGAAGTGCTACAGGAGCTCGCAGCGAACTACCCGTTGCCCAAGCTCCTGCTCGAGCATCGCGCGCTTTGCAAGCTCAAGAGCACCTACACCGACAAGCTGCCGCAGATGGTGAATCCGCGCACGGGTCGCGTGCACACGACGCTTTCGCAGACCACCGCGGTGACCGGGCGGCTCGCGTCCACCGAACCGAACCTGCAGAACATCCCGGTGCGCACCGGAGAAGGGCGGCGCATCCGCGAAGCGTTCGTCGCGCCGCCGGGGAACTGCATCGTATCGGCCGATTATTCGCAGATCGAGCTGCGCATCATGGCGCACCTGTCGGAGGATCCGGCGTTGCTCGCCGCGTTTCGCGAAGGTTCCGACATCCATCGCGCGACGGCCGCGGAGATCTTCGGCGTTGCTCCATCCGAGGTCAGCGCCGACCAGCGCCGCTACATCAAGGCGGTGAACTTCGGATTGATCTACGGCATGAGCGCGTTCGGGCTCGCGGCGCAGCTCAGCATCGAGCGTGGCGCTGCGCAGCAATTCATCGACAAGTATTTCGCGCGCTATCCCGGCGTGGCGGAGTACATGCGTCGGACGCGCGAGCTCGCCCGCGCGCAGGGGTACGTCGAAACGGTGTTCGGACGCAGGCTCTGGTTGCCCGACATCCGCGCGGCGAGCGGTCCGCGGCGAGCCGGCGCCGAACGCGCCGCCATCAACGCTCCGATGCAGGGCACCGCGGCGGATCTCATCAAGATGGCGATGATCACCGTGCACGCTTGGCTCGACCGCGAGCGACTGCAGACGCGGCTCATCCTGCAGGTCCACGACGAGCTGGTGTTCGAGGTTCCCGATGAGGAATTACAGCGCGTGAAAACGGAGCTGCCCGAGCTGATGACCGGCGTGGCGCAGTTGAGTGTGCCGCTGGTGGTCGACATCGGCTGCGGTCCGAATTGGGACAAGGCGCATTGACGAAACGGCGTCGTCCAGCCGAAGGCCGGGACCCCGCGACTCTTGTGGCCGCTGTGCAGTATCTGTGAAAGTCGCTGGATTCCGGCTTACGGGATGACCAAATCGCTTTGATTCCGGCTTGCGCCGCAATGACCAAATCGCTTTGATTCCGGCTTGCGCCAGAATGACCAAATCCCTTTGGTTCTGGCTTTTCCCGCAATGACGACTGCGTGATATCCGTGTAGCCCGGCGGACAACGCATCGACGCTGCGCACCGAGGGCGGTGCGGCGTCCCTAGTCGGACTTCTCGAAGATGCTTTCGTAGCTCGTGTAAAGGGTCGCGAGGGTCACGGGAGCGAGCACGATCCAGCCGATGCCGAACGGGAGCGTGGCGACGATCGCGAACACCAGGCCGAGCAGGCCGTACACGAGCAGGGCCGGCGTGTTGTGCAGGCATGCACGGAAGCTCGTGCCGAGCGCGGACAGCGGCCCCTCGTCGCGAAACATGATGAGTGTGGGAGCGAACCACATCATCATCATCACCGGCAGCATCAGGAGCAACGCGAGCAGCGTTGCAACGATCACCACCCCACCGAGACTCATCAGCGCATTCGCTGCGCGTGCCGCGAGCAGCGCCTTGAATCCGCCCGCGACGAACAATCCCGCGAACAATGCCGCGGCGGCCACGGCGAGCGCGCATAACAGACCTGTCACGAGCATTGCGACGAACAGGCTCAGGTAAGGGCCGGAGACCAGCGCCCCGATCGAGATCGGCTCGTGCTCGTCGAGGATGTACGCCAGCCTGAGCACGACCATCGTGTACAGCGGATAGGCGAGCAGCTCGATCAGCGTGCCGATGCCGCGTTGACGAACGAATGCGCGATTGAGCATCCACTCGACGACGGCCATGAGCACGACCACCACGATCCAGGCCCAGGGCGCGGCCATGAACAGACGCCACGCCTCGCGCCACCACATCGCGCCGTCGGCGGCATCGACCGTGCGCCCTTCCAGCGGCTGCGCGCGAGCGCGCCGCGTCGCGGATCGTGCAGACATCGATGAACGCGACGCGGGACCGGGGGGTGGGCCCGACATGAGGCTCGCTACTCGCCGAAGATCTCGCGCCAGCCCGCGTAGCAGCTGCCGCCGATCATCGGACCCAGCACGAGCCAGCCGAGCCCGAAGGGAATCGTTGCGAGGATCGCGAGGCCGATGTAGATCAAGCCGTAGATCAGGAACGCGCCGAAGTTGAGCCAGGTCGCGGAGAAGCTCTTCTTGATCGCATTGAACGGACTCTCGCCGTTGAGCACCACCAGCGCCGGTGCGAACCAGTACGCCATGCCGATCAGCACACCGCCGATCAGGCCGATCGCAATGATCAGGAAGATGCCGATCCCCAGCGCGCCGAAGCTGACGCCGAGTCGCGTCGGATCGCCGTTGCTCATCATCGCGCTGAACGCCGCCGGACCCACGGTCGCTGCAATGACGATGAACATGATGATCGCGAAGACGATGCCGGCGGCCATCATGAGTAGGCCGAGCACGACCAGCGATCCGAAGCGCCCGCCCTGGAATCCTTCGAACAGATGACCCAGGCGCAACGGTTCGCCGCGTGCGAGCGCCTGGCAGCCGAGCATGACACCGGCGGAAAATACCGGCAGCAGCAGCGTTTGCGCGATGCTTCC
>DATKLH010000219.1:0-3061 GCA_035542515.1 Casimicrobiaceae bacterium | reverse complement strand
GAACGCATTTCCGGCCGCGCCCGGAGCGCCCGGCTATCGATTCGCGGACGGCTATGTCGAAGGGTTTGCCGCGGTCGCCCAGGGGGGCAATCGGAGCGTCGGAACGCTCTATCTGCGCTCGGACACGAGAGCGATCTTCGCCCGCTTCCGGCTTTACGGTTTGATCGTCGCATCCGTATTGGCGATCTCGCTGCTGATCGTGCTCGCCATCTCCAGGCGTCTGCAGCGGCAGATTTCGGAGCCTCTGCTCGCGCTGGCAGAAACCGCGCGCGCCGTCTCGCAGCGACAGGACTATTCGGTGCGCGCGCCGCCCGGCGAGGGACGCGAGATTCGCGTGTTGACCGGCGCCATCAATCAGATGCTCGCGCACTCGCAGGCTCACGAGACGGCACAACAGCAAGGACGTCGCAAACTCGAGTCCCAGCTCGAACGCATGGACCTGCTGAGCCGCATTACCCGCGCGATCGGTGAGCGGCAGAACCTGTCGGATCTCTTCAACGTGGTCATCGACACGCTGGAAGCGAATCTGCCGATTGACTTCGGCTGCGTCTGTCTTTACGAACCGCCCGCGCCGACGGTCAGCGTGGCCGCGACGGGATCGCGCAGCGCATCGCTGGCCGAGCAGATGGCGATGACCAGGAACGCGCAGATCGTCATCGGCGAGAATGGCCTCTCACGCTCGTTGCATGGCAATCTCGTGTACGAGCCGGACGTCGCCCGGATCGATTCGCCGTTCACCCAGCGGCTACACTCGGCGGGCCTCGCCTCGCTCGTGATCGCACCGCTCAGGGCAGAGAGCCGGGTCTTCGGCTTGCTGGTGGCCGCGCGTCACGACGCGGATGCCTTCTCGAGCGCAGACTGCGAATTCCTGCGACAGTTGAGCGAGCATGTGGCACTCGCCTCACATCAGACACAACTGCACGGCGCATTGCAGAAGGCGTACGACGAGCTGAGGCAGAGTCAGCACGCGATCCTCCAGCAGGAGCGGTTGAGTGCACTCGGCCAGATGGCAAGCGGTATCGCTCACGACATCAATAACGCGCTCTCGCCGGTCTCGCTTTACACCGAAATGCTCCTCGAGCGCGAACCGAACTTGAGCGATCGCGCACGTGAGTTTCTGAGTACGATTCAGCGCGCGATCGAGGACGTCGCGCAGACGGTGGCGCGGCTGCGTGAGTTCTATCGGCCGCGCGAGCCGCAACTCCTGCTCACGCAGGTCGACCTCAACGATCTCGTGGGGCAGGTCGTCGGGTTGACACGCGCGCGCTGGTTCGATGTTCCTCAGGAGCGCGGCATCGTCGTCGACTTGCGCACCGAGCTCGATCCGGAGCTGCCGAAGATCATGGGCGCGGACAGCGAGATTCGCGATGCGTTGACGAACCTCGTCTTCAATGCCGTGGACGCCATGCCCAAAGGCGGCGTGCTCGTGTTGCGGACGAGTACGCTCGCTGCAGGTGGTGCGAATTCAAGCGCGGTCCGCTACGCAGCCGTCGAGGTACGCGATACGGGCGTCGGCATGGACGAGGAAACCCGGCGGCGGTGCCTCGAGCCCTTCTACACGACGAAAGGCGAGCGCGGCACGGGGCTTGGACTTGCGATGGTGTTCGGCATGGCGAAGCGCCACAGCGCCGATCTCGAAATCGAGAGTAAACAGGGGTCGGGGACGATCGTGCGGCTCCTGTTCCCGGTTTCCGCCGCGACGGACGCAGCGGTTCCCGCGCCGGTGTCGCCGCGCGAGATCGAACGCCAGCGAATCCTGATCGTGGATGACGATCCGATGCTCACCAAGTCGCTGCGCGACATCCTCGAGTCGGACGGCCACGTCGTCACGACGGCCGACGGCGGGCAGGCTGCAATTGACGCGTTCATCGCGGCCGAGCGACGAGGCGAGCCGTTCGCAACCGTCATTACGGATCTCGGCATGCCCTACGTCGACGGCCGCAAGGTGGCCGCGACGGTGCGCGGGCTGTCGGCTGGCGTAGCGATCATCCTGCTGACGGGCTGGGGCCAGCGTCTGCTCGACGAAAACGATCTGCCGGAGGGCGTCGACCGCGTTCTGAGCAAGCCGCCTCGGGTCCACGAACTGCGGACCGCTCTTGCCGAGCTCAGCAAGCGGCAACCGACCTCACGCGGCAATTGAGACGACGCAATTGCGGCCAGCTTCCTTCGCGCGGTATAGCGCCTGATCGCCGGCTCGGAGGAATTCCGCTGCGGTCGTCGCGTGGTCGGGGAACAGTGCGACGCCGCACGAGATGGAGATCTGCGGCAGCTCGAAATGTGCGTGGCGGATGCGCAGCTCGAGCACGGCCTTGCGCAGCTCCTCGGCGCGCTCGCGCGTCACCTGCTCCGACGCGCCCGGCAGGATGACGGCGAATTCCTCGCCGCCCATGCGGCACGCGATATCGCCACCACGCACGCGCCCCTTGAGCACCCCCGCGACCGCGCGCAGGGCCGTGTCGCCTGCATCGTGACCGAAGCGGTCGTTGATGCGCTTGAAGTGATCGATGTCGATCGCGATCAGCCCAATGCTGGCGCCAGTACGTTCACTGCGCTGGATCTCGCGATTCACCGTCTCGGCGACGAATCTGCGGTTGTACAGACCGGTGAGCGGATCCGTGATCGTGAGCTCGCGAAGTTCCTCGCGCAGCATCAGGTTGGCGAGGCACAGCGAGATCTGCTCGGCGACCGCTTCGGCAAGCGCCTGTGGAATCGCCGCGAAGTCCTCATGGCGCAGGTGCAGAATTCCGATCGCCGCGCCCTGGGCCATCAGGGGGATGCAGAGCGTTCCGGCCGGCGAGTCGGCCGCGACGTGGGCGCAGCGCAGACCATGGCTGTCGGCGCCGGCGACATGCGTCTGGCCGCGGCGCAATGCCCAGCAGTCCGTGGTGCTCAGGTCCAAATGCACCGCCGCCTGCATTCCGGGGAACAGGACTTCCGTGAAGCGCTCGATGATCGGCCGCGTTTCCGCACGCGATGCGCAGGCCTGGAGCAAGGCGCCCATTTCGGCGAGCAGCGTGAATTGACGCGCACGCGACTGCGTCGCGTCGATCTGCGTATGCAG
>DATKLH010000218.1:0-15571 GCA_035542515.1 Casimicrobiaceae bacterium | reverse complement strand
GTCGCAGCGGTCGCGCACCGGCAGTATCGCGAATGCGGCGTGGACGACCTCGCCGCGAAGCTCGTGCCCGGCGGCGTGTACGTCGACGTCAAGTGCCAGGCAGACGCCGAAGCGCTGCGCTCGCGCGGCGTGACGGTCTGGCGGCTGTAGCAGGCGACACATGACCACTCGTACCCCTTGCCTCCAGCGCCTGGCAGCCCGAACCGACGCCGCATGCGCGATGCTGGCATCGTTGTCGACCCCCGTCTGCGGGCCCGCACACGCCGAGGCTGCGCAGCGGGTTTCCTCGGGTCCCGCTCACGCATCTCTCATCAAAGCTCCCTGACCGTGTCCGACAACCTGCGACTCATCCCTTCATCCGAAACGCCGCAAGCGCTGGCACGCGTGCGCTCGTACCTGCAGGCGCAACCGTTGCGCTGGCTCGTGACCGGCTGCGCCGGCTTCATCGGCTCGCACCTCATCGAGCATCTGCTGCGCCTCGGACAGAACGTCGTCGGCGTCGACAACTTCGCGACCGGCCATCGGCGCAACCTCGAGCAGGTGCGCGACGCCGTCGGCGAAGGGCCATGGCGTCGCTTCCGTTTCCACGAGGCGGACATCGTCGACGTCCGGCAGTGCGACATGGTCTGCCGCGGTATCGACATCGTCCTGCATCAGGCGGCGCTCGGTTCGGTCCCGCGGTCCATCGAGGAGCCGCTGCGCACGCACGCCGTCAATGCGACGGGCTTCGTGAACATGCTGGTGGCGGCGCGCAACAGCGGGGTTCAACGCTTCGTGTACGCGGCGTCGAGCTCGACCTACGGAGACCATCCCGGGCTGCCGAAGGTCGAGGATCGCATCGGCCGGCCGCTGTCGCCGTACGCGGTCACCAAGCTGGTCAACGAGCTGTACGCCGACGTGTTCCAGCGCTGCTATGGCATCGAAACCATCGGCCTGCGCTATTTCAACGTGTTCGGCCCGCGGCAGGATCCCGAGGGTGCCTACGCGGCCGTGATCCCGCGCTGGGTGTCGACGCTGTTGCGCGGGGCACCGATCGTCATCAACGGCGATGGCGAAACCACGCGTGACTTCTGTTTCGTGGACAACGTCGTCCAGGCGAACCTGCTGGCCGCGCGTGCGCCGGCCGAGGCGACCGCTCAGGTCTACAACGTGGCGGTTGGTGGCTCGGTTTCGCTCAACCAGCTCGCCACGATGCTGCGCGAGCTGATCGGCGCACGCCATCCCGACATGCAATTCCAGGCCCCGGTGTATGGCGAGTTTCGTGCCGGCGATGTGCGCGATTCTCGCGCGGACATCGGCAAGGCGCAGCGCCTGCTCGAGTTCTGCCCCACTCACGGCGTGCGCGACGGCCTCGAGTTGTCCCTCGAGTGGTACGAGCGTAACCTCGACAACGGTTCGGGCAGCGGTGCCGGACCGAAGCGGGTAAACTATGCACGGCTTGCCTGATCGTTGCGCCAGCCTCGTCGCTGTTGCTTTGTTCGCCGGTGCAGGCGTCACGAGCGCACAGACGGCCTCCGATGCTCATTCCCACGGCACATCCGACGTGGTTCGCGTGCGCAACGAAGCGATCGCCTACGAGCACGGCGAAGGCGTTCCCAAGGATCCGCTGAAGGCCGCCGCGCTGTACTGCGAGGCCGGACGCGCCGGAGATGCCGAGGCGCTCTACAACCTCGGCTGGATGTACGCCAACGGGCGTGGCGTGGAACGCGACGACGGCATTGCTTTCGCGTTGTTCACGCGGGCGGCGCGCGCGGGCGACACGCAGGCACCCAAGATGCTTGCCTTCCTGTCCGGCGCCGGGGATCGCATTCCGGACTGCCTCAAGCCGCCACCGCCGGTCATCATCGCACCGGCCGAAGCTGCTGCGCAGTCGGATCCGTACGCCGACCTGCCACCCGACAAGCGCCGCATGGCCGAGCTCGTCACGGAGGTGGCGCCGAGCTACGGGATCGAGCCGCGCCTGGCACTCGCGGTGGTGACGGTGGAGTCCAACTTCCAGCCCAGGGCCCGCTCCGAAAAGGACGCGCGCGGCCTGATGCAGTTGATTCCGCAAACGGCCGCACGCTTCAAGGTCAAGGATCCGTACGACGCTAACCAGAACGTGCGCGGCGGCCTCGCCTATCTTCGCTGGCTGCTCGCCTACTACCGCGGGCAGGTCGCACTGGCCGCCGCGGCCTACAACGCCGGCGAGAAGGCGGTCGATCACTACGGCGGGATTCCGCCGTTTGCCGAGACCCGCGAGTACGTGCGCAAGATCCTGATCCTGTTCCGGCGTGACCAGCATCCATTCGACGCGCAATATGCCGATCCCTCGCCGGTGGTGAGCGCACCGGGCGCACGCTGAAGGCGAGGCGCTGCATGGGTCGCGGTGGGGCAGGCAAAGGCTGGCGTTTCGCTGCGACGTGCATGCTGGCGCTCTGGGCCTGCACGGCATGGAGCGATGTGCCGCGCACCATCGAGCGCGTCAAGGGTTCGGTGCTGCCCATCGGCACCTATGAAGCGGCGCGCTCGCCGCAGTTCGTGTTTCTCGGCACCGGGTTCGTGGTCGGCGATGGACGCATCGTGGCGACCAATGCCCACGTGGTCCCACCGGTGCTCGACGCGGAACGGCGCGAATCCATCGTGGTCGTATTGCCGACGCCGCAGGGCGACGGCCGCTTCCAGTTCCGGGGCTTGAAAACCCTCGCCACCGACGAATCGACCGATCTCGCCTTGCTCAAGCTTGAAGGGGAGCCGATGACGGCGCTGCGCCTGCTCGATTCCGACAGCGTGCGCGAGGGACAGGAGGTGCTGCTCACCGGATACCCCATCGGCGCGGTGCTGGGTCCCTATCCCGCCACCCACCGCGGCATGGTGTCGGCGATCACGCCCATCGCGATTCCCCAGGCGCGGGCGACGGCGTTGGATCCGCACGTGGTGCGTCGGCTCGCGGCCGGATCGCTGCCCGTGTTCCAACTCGATGCCACGGTGTACCCCGGCAACAGCGGCAGCCCGGTGTACGACCCGCAGTCGGGCGAGGTGATGGGCATCGTCAACATGGTCCTGGTCAAGAGCACCAAGGAATCGGTGCTCAAGGATCCGAGCGGCATCGCTTACGCGATCCCGGCGAAGCATCTGAAAGCGCTGCTGGAAAAGGTGCATTGACCATGCGTCGATCACCCACGGCATCGCTGCGATCATCCAACGGCCTCGTCCCGCGCCGCCTTCGGCGCGACAAAACGTCGCGCATCCATCGACGCGGGCGCCGTTGTCGTTCATCATGTCGTGCGGCGTACCCGCGGTCCCGCCTGAGGGTTGCCCTGAGGAGTCAGCCATCATGTGCGGCATCGTAGGTATCTTCGAAACGCGCGAGCGCCGTCCCATCCGGCGGGAGATGCTCGCGCGCATGAACGACATCCAGGCGCATCGCGGTCCCGACGGCCTGGGCTATCACGTCGAGCCGGGTCTCGGCCTGGGCCATCGCCGTCTGTCCATCATCGACGTCGCGACCGGCAAGCAGCCGCTCTACAACGAGGACAACTCGGTCGTCGTCGTTTACAACGGCGAGATCTACAACTACCAGACGCTGATGGTCGAGTTGACCGCGCTCGGTCACGTGTTTCGCACGCGCAGCGACACCGAAGTGATCGTTCATGCGTGGGAGGCGTGGGGACCGGCGTGCGTGAAGCGCTTCCGCGGGATGTTCGCGTTCGCGTTGTGGGATCAGCGCAAGGAGACGCTGTTCCTCGCGCGCGATCGCCTCGGCGTCAAGCCGCTGCATTACGCGCTGCTGCCCGACGGCAAGCTGATCTTCGGCTCCGAGCTCAAGGCGCTGACCGCCCACGGCGGCTTTTCACGCGAGCTCGATCCGTGCGCGATCGAGGACTATTTCGCGCTCGGCTACGTGCCCGATCCGCGAACCATCTACGCAGGCGTCTGCAAGCTGCCGCCCGCGCACACGCTGACCATGCGACGCGGCACGCCGCTGCCCGAGCCGGTGCAGTATTGGGACGTCGAGTTCACGCTCGACAATCCGATCGCGCAACCCGAAGCGCAGCTCGAGCTGGTCGACCGGCTGCAGGAATCGGTACGCCTGCGCATGATCTCGGAAGTGCCGCTGGGTGCGTTCCTGTCGGGCGGCGTGGATTCGAGCTCGGTGGTCGCGATGATGGCGGGCGAGAGCGATGCCCCGGTCAAGACCTGTGCGATCGCGTTCTCCGACCCGGCCTTCGACGAATCGGCGCACGCGCAACTGGTTGCCGATCGCTTCGCCACCGAGCATCACGTCCATCGCGTCGACGCCGACGACTTCGCCTTGCTCGACCAGCTCGCGCAGCTCTACGACGAGCCGTATGCCGACAGCTCGGCGCTGCCGACCTATCGCGTGTGCCAGCTCGCGCGCAAGCACGTGACCGTCGCGCTGTCCGGCGACGGTGGCGACGAAAGCTTCGCCGGCTACCGACGCTACCGCCTGCATCTCGCGGAAGAGCGTCTGCGCCGCGCGCTCAAGCCGACCGTGCGCCGCCCGGTGTTCGGATTCCTGGGCCGTGCGTATCCCAAGGCCGACTGGGCGCCGCGCATCTTCCGCGCGAAATCGACTTTCGAAGCGCTGGCGCGCGACTCGGTCGAGGCATATTTCCATACCGTCTCGATCCTGCGCGACCCGATGCGTCGCGAGTTGTTCAGCCGCGGCTTCCGCGCGCGACTCAACGGCTACCACGCCTACGAGACGTTTCGTGCCCACGCCGATCGGGGGCCGACCGATCCGCTCGCGCAGGTGCAGTACCTCGATCTCAAGACCTACCTGCCGTGCGACATCAACACCAAGGTCGATCGCGCCAGCATGGCGCATTCGCTCGAGGTGCGCGAACCGCTGATGGACCATCAACTGGTCGAGTGGCTCGCGACGCTGCCCTCCTCGTACAAGTTGCGCGGCGGCGAGGGCAAGTATCTGCTCAAGCAGACCATGCGCGCCTACCTGCCCGACGAGATCCTCTATCGTCCCAAGCAGGGCTTTGCCGTGCCGCTCGCGCGCTGGTTCCGCGGCCCGCTGCGGCGACGTATCACCGAGACGGTGCTAGGAGCGCGTCTCGCCGACACCGGGATCTTCAACTCGCGCTACCTGCGCCATCTGGTCGACGCGCACGGCGCGGGCAAGCGCGACTACAGCGCGCCTTTGTGGACCCTGATGATGTTCGACGCGTTCCTGCGCAACGCGCTCGAGGCGCCCACGCCCACGCCGCGCGAGCGCGCGACCGCATAGCCGTCGCCTTCAGCGCTTTGCGCCGCGGTATTTCGCCTGCCGGTGTGCAGGGTCGCGCGTTCGTGCGAGCCACGGCTTGACGTAGCCTTCCCAGGCAGCCAGCGCTCGGCCCGTGGCCGAGTCGCTGTACGCGGTCAACGAGTAGATGCCGCACGCGCCGTCGCACCAGCGGTACTTGTACGGATTGTCCCCGGGCCCCATCACGTAGCGGCGCATCCGCGCGTCGAACAGGCGCTCCAGCAGGCAGCTATTGAGGTACGAGCCCGGCGAGAGCCGCCCCGACGATGCATCGAAGTCGGCGCACAGCGCGTACACCGTGCCATCCTCGACCAGCTGCCACTCCATCGCGAGCGGCCAGCCGTTCAACGACAGCTGCCATATCGACAGCCAGCCGAGCGCCTGCGCGTGCGCGAGCAGCCGCTGTGCGAAGGCGCGTGCCCTTGGGTAATCGAGCGAATTGCCAGTCGCGCTCTTCCAGCTTCGCGCCGAGATGTCGCTGATGGTCGCAAGCGCACGTTGCGCCGCACCGCCGTCGCGGTTGTCCGGAGCGAGCCAGTGCACTTCGCATCGTCCGGAGCGCGCAAGCCGATTGGCGGCGAGGTTGTGCGCTTTGCGCAGGCGGCGGCTGCGCGATGCATAGAACGCGTCCCACTCCCCGCCGAGATCGATCTGCGGATTGGAAGTGACGAACTGGACGCGCGTGGCGAATCCGTAATGCGCGAGTGCGGCTGCCAGCGCGCTTGTCGCCACCCCATCGACGTGCAACTGGCGCAAGCGCAGGACGTGCCACTGTTGGCGATGCTCCGCAAGCGCGTCGCTCAGCGCATCCGCCACGACGTCGGTGTGCTCGGGCGCGACCAGCACGTCGCAGTGCTGCGTGTAAGGAACGGCGAGGAACTCCAGCACGCGCAGCGCAGGGCTGCCGATGCGCTCGCGGACCAGCGGCAGCGCGCCCACCAAAGTGTGCTCGTCGAACACGCACAACAGGTACAGCTCGGCACTGCCGCGGCGCCACTGCCACGCCGCGTCGAGCCATGCAAACGAAAGAAACGGCGTGCGTGCCGTGCTGCGTGCGTAGAGCGCGTCCCACTGTGGCCTGAGCGAGGCGAAATGGGCGGGATCGGAAATCAGCTCGGCGTGCATGTAGGTGGGACAGCGGCTCGCCCCGCACGCCGGGCGCCGGGCCTATCGCCCCGAGGTTCGGCGCTGCCGCCGCGCGCTCCTTTGCGCGGCGACAGTACGCGCGCTGAAACCCCCCGGAGCCACCACGGAGGTACCGCACTCGCGATGAAGCAACCGCTGTGCCGCTTTCGCGATCGACGCCGAAACGCGGGCATGTTCGCAACGACGCTTCGCCTCCGTTCCGCGACTGTGGGCCTGCGGTAGAGAGCGCGCACGCATCGTGCAGGCACGTGCAGGAAAAACATACAGGGGCCGTCTTCAAAATTACATGTCGTCCCGAACCATGGACGCTCGCCTGCTCGCCGTCGTAGTGCGTATCCTCCCGACAATCAACGGTGGCTGCGTGTATCGCGCGCAAGCGTCGAGCAACCGCTTGCGGTTGCACAACATTTGCTCGCAGCGTCATTGATCCGCGCGCCCGCGGGGTGTTGAGACTTCCGAGTGTGTCGGCGTGCCGGGTCGCACCGCTATGCGTGCGTGCCCGGGACCGTCGCGAAGGGGGTTGGTTGGCCCGGCTCGATGTCTCGCCCGCGGTTCGCGCGGGTCGATTGTCGTTGGCCGCCGCACGCGATCGCGATGGTAAGGTAGCGTCCTTACAAACTTCCCCGCGCGAGCGATGCCCGACTGGATCGCGATCAAGGGCGTCCTCAAGGCGCTCGTGCTTCCGCCTGGCGGTCCGCTTCTACTGGCTCTGGTTGGGCTTGTGATGTGGCACGCACGCCCGCGTGTCGCGCGCCTGCTGGTCGGCTGCGGTGTGCTCGGGCTCCTCGCGCTGTCGCTGCCGCCCGTGTCGGCAGCCCTGCAACGCACGCTGTACTCCGGCGCGCCGTTCGACTACGCGCATGCGCGTGAAGCGCAGGCCCTGGTCATCCTCGGTGGTGGTGTGCGGCGCGACGCGCCGGAATACGGTGGCGACACGCTCGCGTCGATCACGCTGGAGCGTGTCCGCTACGGCGCACGCGTTGCGAGGCAGACGCGGCTGCCGGTCCTGGTCAGTGGTGGAGTCGTGTACGCGGGGACGCCCGAGGCGCGCCTGATGCGCGAGGCGCTGGAAAGCGAATTCAACGTGCCGGTGCGCTGGACCGAGGATCGCTCGCGCACCACGCACGAGAACGCGGTGCTGAGCGCGAAGATCCTGCGCGCGGAGGGCGTTCGACGCATCGTGCTGGTTGCGCATGCGTTCGACATTCCGCGCGCGACGGCGGAATTCGCGGCGCAGGGCATCGCAACGATTCCCGCACCGACCGGCATCGCGTCGTGGCACTACGACGCGCCGTCGGACCTGCTCCCGAGCATGAGTGCGCTGCACGGGAGCTACTACGCGCTGTACGAGATGGGCGGCGAAATCGTGCGACGCATGAGCGAGGCGACGAGCGTTCAACGTGCTGCGCCGTGAGCCGCTACAATCGCAGGCGCTCCCCAATGTGCCGTCCGCCAGAGGCTGCCATGTCGCTCGCCGGTTCATATCTTCGTCTTGTCGGACTCGCCTTCATCGCGACAGCGCTCGGTGGCGCAGCCTACGCCGCGGAGAAAACGGCAGCTGCTGACACGACCGCATCCGCGACGGGCTCGCCCCCGTCCGTTTCGCTCGAACCGTTCTTCAAGCTCGCCGACTACGGTGGGTTGCGTCTCTCGCCCTCGGGTCGCTACATCGCGGCTCTCGTTCCAATCGGCGGACGCCGCCGGCTCGCCGTGCTCGATCTGGAGGGCGGTCAGGGGCGACCCATCGCATCGGTCGAGGACCAGGATATCGTGAGCGTCGACTGGGTGAACGACCAAAGGCTGGTGTTCTCCCACGTGGATCTGCATGAAGCCCCGGGCATGCGACGCGCTGGTGCGACGTACGCCATCAACCGCGACGGCACCGACCCGCGCCGCCTTGCCGTCGGTGGCGTGTTCTGGTACAGGACGCTTCGCGATGGATCGAACGACATCATCGCGTTGATGAACGGGATGAACCGCCGGCAATTGGACGTCTACCGGGTAGACACGGTGACGGGACGCGAGACGCTCAAGAGTCTCGACCGGCCCGGCGACGTCGACAACTGGGTCATCGACCGCGATGGCGCCGCGCGCGCTGCTGTCAGTGTCGAGAAGGCCACCCGTTGGACCGTCTGGTGGCGACCCACCGCCGATGCCAAGTGGATCGAGCTGTACAGCTACGGACTGCAGGGCCCCCGCACCGTTCCGGTCGGCTTCGACGGCGACGGCAGTTTGATCGTCGCCTCCAACGAGGGGCGCGATACTTTCGCGCTGTATCGCTACGACACCCAAAGGAAGGCGCTCGGGGAGCTGCTGGCCGCACATCCGCGTGCCGATCTGCTGGGCGGTCTCATCTATGACCGCCGTAAGAAGCGCGTGGTGGGCATCGCTTACAACGCCGAGGAACCCGGCTCCGCCTGGTTCGACGAGGACTACGCGCGCCTGCAGGCCGCGATCGACAAGGCGCTTCCCAATCATCGCAACGTGATGAGCCGCGGCGACGCGCCCCGCGCGCTGATCTATTCCTATTCGGACACCGATCCGGGCCGCTATTACCTGCTCAACCTCGACACGCGCAAGCTCGAGGCGTTCGTGGTGGCGCGCAAGAGCGTCGACCCGGAGCGGATGCCCCACAGAAAGTTCCTACGTTATGGCGCACGCGATGGGCTCGAGATTCCGGCCTACCTCACGTTGCCGCGCGACAAGCCGGCGCAGGGACTGCCGCTGGTGATGATCGTGCATGGCGGCCCGTGGGTGCGGGGCTCCGCCTGGGGATGGGAACCCGAGGCCGCGTACCTCGCGAGCCTCGGCTACGCCGTGCTCGAGCCACAGTTTCGCGGCAGTACGGGCTTCGGCAGGACGTTGTACGAGGCGAGCTTCAAGCAGTGGGGTCGAGCGATGCAGGACGATCTCGACGATGGCATGGACTATCTCGCGCAACAGGGCATCGTCGATCCGCACCGCGCCTGCATCATGGGCGCGAGCTACGGCGGCTATGCGGTGATGATGGGTCTTGCCCGCGATCCCGCGCGATGGCGCTGCGGTATCGATATCGTCGGAGTCACCGACATCAACATGATGTTCGACATTACCTGGTCGGACATGATCAACAGCGATTTCATCAAGTACTCGGCGCGCGAAATGATCGGCGATCCCGATCGGGATGCCGACGCGCTCAAACAGGTTTCCCCGCTGCAGAACGCATCACGGATCAGGGCACCTGTGCTGATGGCCTACGGCGGACTGGATCGGCGCGTCCCGCTGGTGCATGGTGAACGCATGCGCGACGCATTGGAGAAGCAGGGAACCCCGGTCGAATGGGTCGTTTACAACGACGAGGGCCACGGCTTCGCCTCCGAAGCGGATCGCTACGACTTCTATGCACGCGTAGAGAAGTTCCTGGAGAAGAACCTGCGTAACGGCGATGCCGTACGATTAGGCGATAGGCGATAGGCGATAGGCGATAGGCGGGGCGATAGGCGGGCGATAGGCGATAGGCAGGAACAGGACAAGAAAAAAACAAAAAACGAAAACAAGAAACGAAAACAAGAAACGCTGGGTCGTGCGGCGACTTATCGCCTGGCGCCATGATGGCTTCGTATTGGAAGATTCCTATCGCGTACGCCCGGGGCGCTATGCGCGACCGTCGCCAGGGTCCGCAAAGGACCCATCGCTGCCGCCGGCATCACGACGCTAACGGAAGCTGCGTCGATACACGACGCCTGCACCGCTCACCGGGCCGGCTTCGAGGCGCAGCGTGACCGTGCGCGTAAGGGTGTATTCCAGACGCAAGGCCGCGCTCGATAACCCGACACCCTGCTCGTAGCCAAGCGTCAGCCGGTCGTTGATCCGCTTGCCCAGCACGACCACCTGGCTGCCGACGCCGCTGGTTCCGGTCGCGGCGGTCGGCGCGCGCATGCTCGGTTGCACCGAGATCTCGTCGAGCCCCAATGCTTGCGCGATCTCGGTGGTGAGCGGCTTGCCGCCCTTGCGACTGAGCAGCAGCGACGACGCGGCCGAAAGCGCGGCATAGTCGTTGCGCCCGGTGCTGCTCAGCGGTTGGCCGGTGAGCAGCCAGGCGAGCGCCTCGTTCTCCGGCACCGGCGGGTTGGACGTGATCTGCACCAGCGGCAGCTTGACGGTGCCCGCGAGACGGATGCCGGCTTCGACCGGCAGGTTCTTGCGCAGCGCGACGACGTCGAGCGCCGGATTGTCGAGCGGGCCGTCGAAGATCATGCGGCCCTGCTCGATGGTCAGGCGCTGGCCGAACGCGGAGAAGGTTCCGTTGACTGCGCGTATGGTGCCGCGCCCGCGCAACGTGCCGTCGCTCGCCGTAGTCACCTTCACGCGACCGCCGAGCCGCGTGTCGAGTCCCTCGCCGGTGAACGAGAAGTTCCTGCCGAAATCGACCTCGACGTCGAGGACCAGCGGAAGATCGCCGAAGCCCGATTTGTGCGGCTCCGCTGGAGGGCGACCCTTGATCACCACGTCGTCGGACAGTCGACCCGGATGTTGCGGCTCGTATTCGACATGCCCCTCGTCGATGCTGACCGTGCCGGCGAGGACGACGTGCTTCTCCTCGAGCGTGATCGATCCTTCGCCATTGACGACCACCCTCAAATTGGGACGATTGAGTACGCGAAACTTCTCGGACTTCCAGGTCACGCGCGAGGTGCCGGGCTTCGCACCGCGGCCCGCGGCGAGCGTGCCTTGGGCCGTGAAGCGACCGTCACCGCCGAGGAACGACAGCGAGTCGATGACGATCGCGTTTTGCGCAACGCGTGCCCGCAACTGTCCGTCGGTGACGTGCAGTCCATAAGGGACTGCATCGATGGCGATATCGTTGCCTTCCAGAGTGCCCGAGATGACAGGATCGCCGAAGGTGCCGCGCGCGGACACATCGAGGTGTGCGCGCCCGTTGATGGCCGCGGTGGTTCCGATCCACGGTTGCAGCACCTGCAGCGACGCGAGGTTCGCGACGAGGCTCGCGTGCAGTGGTGCACTGCGCGGGATCGTGCCTTGCGCGGAGCCCAGCACGGAATCGATGTGAAAGGTCCCTTCCGCGTCGCCCGCACGTGCCGATGCGAACGTCGCGCGCGCATCCAGCGCATCGTCGAGCAGCGTTCCCGCGACGAACAGGTTGGAGATTCCGAACGGCAGGCTCGCGACGCCGTTCTCGTCCACTTGTGCCGCGTAAAGGTCGCCCGCTTCGCGCCGGACGCCGAACTCGCCGCTCAAGCGCGGCGCCGCCGCAATCGACCAGGCGCCACCGAACACCAGCGTCGATGCGATCGGAAGCGGATGACCCGCCAGCCGTGCAGCCGAGGCGAGCGGCACGCCGGTGAAGTTGCCGCGCGTGGTGATGCGCGAGGCGTCGCGGCGCAGCTCCTCGATGGTGACGCGGCCCTCGGCGATGGTGAACGTCGCGCTGCTCAGACGTTGTCGCGCGCCCGATACGCTGAGCTGTGCCGGCGAGACCAGGTGCACCGCGATGTCGCCGCGGTTGTCGAGCGCTTGCACCGTGCCCGTCCATGTTCGCTCCGACTTGACGATGTCGACAAAACCGCCGGCGAGTTGCGTCGTGACATCGATGTCATCGTCCTTCACCGCGATGTCCACGACGTGTTTCGCCAGCGTCCCGTCGAGCACGATGCGTGCGCTCGCCAGCGAGCGTTGCGCGAGGTGGGTTCCCTGCGCTTGAACCGTCAGATGCGCGCCGCGCGCATCCAGGGCGGCCGGATGCGCGGCGCCACCGCCGGGCGCGAATTGCGCGACGACATCGAGCCGCTCGACGCGGTAGCCTTCTCCGATCCGCAGCGCTGTTGCGTGGGCGTCGACGTCGGCACCGATCCCGCCTGGCTCGATGCGCAAGGTGCCCGATGCCGTCACGGCACCATCGAACGGATGTGGAACGCTCGCCGGCAGCCACGCTTGCATGTCGGCCAGTCGCTGTGCTTCGAGCGTGAACTGCAGCGCATCACCCACCGACCCGGCGCTGCCGTGCGCGACGACGTGCGTCGAACCTACGGTGCCCTCGAGGTTCGCATCGTGCACCACCAACCCCGGCGCGACCGTCGCGCTCGCCTGGGCAGCGATCGGCAGCCCCTTGATCTGGCTGCCCTGGGCGATCTGCGCATTCGCGCTGACGCGCCACGCCGGTTGCAGCTGTCCGGCTGCAGTGAGGTGTCCCGCCAGGGTGCCTTGCGGAAACGAGCCGAAGCGCGAAGGATCGAATTGCGCGAGCGTGACATCGGCGCGAAACGCCCGGTTGCCCTCCAACGAGATCTCGCCGCTGCCGTTCGCCGATCCGCCCGCTGCGCTCGCCTGCAGACGACTGACCACGATGCGCGAGCGCTCGATGGTCGCGTCGCCGCGCAGCGCGATGCGATCGTCGCGCACGTCGACCTGCAGCGCCTGGCGTTCCCGGTCCACGCTCGCCACGATCGAGCCCGCGATACGCGTCCTGAGCAGCCGCGTGTGAATCTGCGCGAGATCGACATCGCGCACATCGAGCGACCATCGACTGGGCATTCCTGCGGCACCGATTTCCAGCGTGCCCGAGCCTCTCGCACGCCCATTCCCCGCCAGGGTTGCGTCGAGATCGGAAAGCGCGAGCCGCTCGCCGCGCAGCTCGTAATGAGCGCGTGCCTGTGCGATCGGCCAGCGTTGAGCATCAATGGGTCCCGGCGACGCATTGGTGAGCTCGATGTTGCCGACCAACGCGCCACCCTGCGGCGCCAACGTGAGCGAAAGGTTCGCGCGTGAATGGGGCAGCGCTTCGACCAATGACGCGACGTCGACGTCCTGCAGGCTGAGGTCGGCTTGCTCGAGCGGGAATCCGGCGAAGGGTGTCGCGATGACGCGCGCCGCGAGGCGATTGTCGCGAAAGCTGCCGCTCGCCTGCACCTCGAGCCTGCCCAGCGTGCCGGCGAGGGTCGTATCGATTCGCGCACCGGCGAGCGGGCCATCGCCGACGATGGCGAAGCCACCTTGCAGCGGAAGCGGTGGGATGGCACCGAGACGCGCCTGGCCCTGCAACGAACCGTAGTCGGAGACCAGGCGCACGCCGTCGATGCGATGCTCGCTCGCGCTGCCGTGATATCCGAATTCCAGGCCCGTGATACGGCCGCTGCGCGGCCCGGCCTGCCAAAGCAGCTCGGCGACATCGAGGCGCTGGATGGTGACCTCGAGCGGCAGCGCGAGATTGTCAGGCGGCTTGGTTGCGCCGGATGAAGGCTTGATCGCGATGGACACGCGCTGCGCACCGAGTCCGCGGACCAGCACTTCGCGCGACCACAGCGCGGCGGGATCCCAGTCGACCACCACGTCGGTCGCTTCCACGGTCGCATCGGTGCCGCGCCACAGCAGGCGCTTGAAGCGCATCGTCGATACCGCGGACCCTTCGACGCCCTCGACGCTGAGCCGGCCGCCGGTTTGCGCGACGATGCGCGCCACGAGGAAGGGCAATCCCGAGGAGCTCAGGAGGTACGCGACCGTCGCGACGATCGCCACCAGGAGCACCGCGATCGCACCGCCGGTGACCAGCCACAGCCTGCGTCGACGTCGCGGTGGCGGCGTCGCTTCGGGCGCTTGCGTTTGTTCCGCCATCAGGGGAAACGGTGCAGACGGTTCATGTCGATCGGTGGAGGACGCGGTTGCATCGAGCGTTTAGAACAGGAGGCCCACCGAGAAGTGCAATCGAACCTGCTTCGATTGCTCGCCGTAGGCGAGGTCGAGGCGAAATGGCCCGATCGGCGTGCGCACGCGTCCGCCGATACCATACCCGACCGCGACGCGCGCGGTGCTCGCGTTGTCGAATGCGTCGCCGGCATCGACGAATCCGGCCACGCCGAAGGTGTCGTTGATCCAGTGCGTCACTTCGACGCTGGTCACCGCGTAGTAGCGGGTGGGCAGGGTCACGTCGCCCTGCTGCAGCCCGAGGCTTTCGAATGCGTAGCCGCGCACGGTCTTGTCGCCGCCGGTGCGGAACAGCAGCGATGAGGGAACGTCGTCGCGCGTCTTCGCGAAAACGGCGCCCGCCTCGGCTCGGTAGTAGAGCTCGTTGGACGTGCCCAGCGGATGCCAGGTCTCGAACTTGCCCACGAGTCGGAAGAACGCTTCCGAAGACACCGCAGGCACTCCGACGCCCGCCTGCACGATGGTGACGTAACCGCGGGTCGGCGAGAGCAGGTCGTCCACACGGCGCCAGTCGCGCTCGACGTCGACGTACATCGCGTGCGCGTTGGCGATGCCGCCGTCGTTGCTCGCGCGCTGCTCGTCGTCCACCAGGGCGAGTCCGTACTGCCACTGGTTGCGCTCGTCGAGCGAAATGCGGCGCACACCGGCGGTGGCGGTCTGGGTGATGAGCCCGGAAATGTCGGTTCGCTCGGCGAGCGCCGACCACGCCGTCGACCAGCCGGCGACATTGGGCGGTTGCACGATGCGCACGTTGACGTTCTGCAGTTTGGATTCGACGCGCGTGTCGAACGAGAACTGCAGCGCGTGACCGGCGAAATCGACATCGCGATAGCTTACGTTGCCGCGGTATTGAGTGTCGGTGGAAAAGCCGATGCCGGCCTCGATTCTCTTCGGCGGTGCTTCGATCACCGCGATGTCCACCGGCGCTGCGTCGGGATCGCTCGCCTCGACGTCGACCGCGGCGTGAACGCTGGCGAAGTAGCCGGTGCCGTTGAGCCTGCGCAGGTACTGGTCGAGCGCCACGAGGGTATAGACATCGCCCTGGTGGATGCCGCTGTAATTGCGCACCAGCTCCTCGCTGTAGCGCTCGAGGCCCTTGATGCGGAACTCGCCGAAGCGGAACTGCGGTCCGCTCGCGATGCCGACCGAAACATCGGCCTGATGCGCATCGGGATCGATCGCGGCCTTGCTGCTCTCGAGCCTCGCCGCGGGGTATCCGGTTGCGCCGAGCGTCTTGACGGCGCGCTGCTTCGCATCGTCCCAGCGGGTCTGCGTGAAGATGTCTTCGCGCTTGAGCAGCCACTCATCCCGCAGCTTGCTGATCGTGGGCTGACCGTATTGCGCGTCCGCCGCCGCGGGGCCGGACACCGAGATGTTCACGTCGTTCACGCGCGTCGGCGTGCCGGGGACCACGCGTAACGTGACCGTCCTGGGTTCGGTGCTGCGATCCACTTTCGCTTCCACTTC
>DATKLH010000217.1:0-3258 GCA_035542515.1 Casimicrobiaceae bacterium | reverse complement strand
GTACCAAGCTACCTACAACGCGACAAGGAACGCGCAACAAGTGGACGTGGAGTCATGAGCATCGAGATCGCCATGGAAGACGTGCTGGTGACCGTCGTCCCCGACAACGAGGCATATTGGCCCTACCAAAAGGCAGCCTTGCCCACGATGGAGGAGCTGCGCTACGCGCACGAACTGCGGCTGCGCCTGCGCGAGCGCTACCGTTTGCTCTCCAACAAGGCTGCCACTTCATGAACCCCGACCCCATACCTCCCGCCGCCACGCCCAATGCGGGAGCGATGCGATATTCCCTCGCGGCACTTCCGAAGAGATGGGCACTGATGCGCGTCGGCTTCATTGCCGCGGTGATCATCGTGATCGCGGCTTGTTTCGCCTGGACAGGCGGCTGGTTTGCGCGCGATCGAGTCGATCAGCAGCGGATCCTCGACGCGTTCGAGTCCGCGAACGGCATTCATCCCGGCTTCCGGCGCAATCATGCCAAGGGTGTGTGCCTCGCGGGCGTGTTCGAGAGCAACGGTGCCGGCGCACAGTATTCCAAAGCGCGGATCTTCGAGCCCGGACGCGTACCCGTCTTCGGTCGCTTTGCGCTCGCAGGCAGCCTTCCGATGGCAGCCGATGGACCAGGCGCGGTGCGCAGCATGGCGCTGAACTTCACGCTGCCGGACGGCGAAGCCTGGCGGACCGGCATGAACGATATTCCCGTGTTTCCGGTCAAGGATCCGCAGGGCTTCTACGATCAACTCGTCGCCACGCGACCGGATCCGCGAACGGGCAAGCCCGACGCGCAACGTGTCGACGCGTTCCTGAGTGCGCATCCAGAAGCCGCCCGCGCGCAGGCGATCATTCGCGCACATGGGTTCTCGTCGGGGTTCGCCGATGCGACATACAACAGCCTCGACGCGTTTCGCCTCGTCGACCGGAATGGCCACTCTACGCCGGTGCGCTGGTCGATGGTTCCCGTGGACGCGTTCCAGCCCGAGCCCGCCAATCCGCCCGACGACAAGAACTACCTGTTCGACGCGCTGATGGCCCGCGTTCAGCGTGGCCCCGTGCAATGGCATCTCGTGCTGACGCTCGGGCAACCTGGGGATCCTACCGACGACGCCACTGTTCAGTGGCCCAACGACAGGCGCCACGTGGACGTGGGAATTCTTACGGTGACGCAGATCGACACGGAAGCCGCGGGCAATTGCCGCGACGTGAATTTCGATCCGCTGGTGTTGCCCGACGGTATCGCGCCGTCCGACGATCCGCTGCTCTCCGCACGCTCCGCAACTTACGCGTTGGGGTTTACGCGGCGCGCCGGTGAAGTCAAGACGCCGAGCGCCGTGCAGGTCGGACAAGGACTCTGACCATGGCGACGACCTTTACGATCACCTCGCGCATCGTGCATTGGCTCATGGCGGTGCTGATCGTCGTCATGCTGTTCATCGGCATCGCGATGGTGTCCTCGCTCGCCAACTATCACCGGCTGGTCGGCATCCACGAGCCGATCGGGATCCTCATCCTGCTGCTCGTCGCGATCCGCCTGGTCAATCGGCTGCTGAATCCGCCACCTCCGCTGCCTGACGAGATGCCCATGGCGTTGAAGGTCGTTGCGCACGCATCGCACTGGCTGCTGTACGCGTTGATGTTCGCGTTGCCACTCGTGGGATGGGGCATGCTCTCGGCGGCCAGCTATCCGATCGTGCTGTTCGGGCCCCTGCATCTGCCGGCAATCCTGCCGCACAGCGACATGCTGTACTCGTCGCTGCGCTCGCTGCATACCGTGCTCGCCTTCGCGCTGTTCGCCGCGTTCCTCGCGCATATCGGCGCGGCCCTGATGCACGCGCTGGTCTTCCGCGACGGCGTGTTCCACAGCATGGCATCGTGGGAGCGCTGACCATCATGCCGACACTGAATGTGCACACGCTGCGCATCGTGGTGTTGCTTGCCGGTGCGACCGCAGCCCTAGCGAGCACTTGCATATGGGAAAAGACCGCCAAGGCGGTCACGATCGAGACGGTGGCGTGCTATGTCGCACTCGCGAACGACTTGACGCCTCTGATCGACATCAGGATGGCGGATGCCGCAGCAAACGCGCCGGAATGCAATTCCGACCGCGCACCGGCTCGTGCAACCGACGCAGACCCCAGCGCGCCTCGCAACACCGCCCAGCCCCAGAAGCTTCCGCAAGCGAAGCAGCAACCGAGTGCAAGCGATCCAAATGCGAGCGGCAACGTGCCGATCGCGCCACGTTCGGACCAGTCGGTGAGCACCGGGTGCCTTGGAGGCGCCTCGCGCGGACGCATCGAGGGCTCTCGCCGAGATGCTGATCATCGCGGCTGAATGCGGATCTTATATCGAGTCGCCGCGGCGCAGCCTTTGCGTCCGGTACGCGCGCAGCTTGGCGAGGACGGGAATCCGGGAGCCGGGCGACCGCATCGGCTCGATCAGCGCTCGATTTCATTCGTAGCCTGCGAGGCAGGCGCACGCAACACGACAGCCACGTTTGCAGCGCCTAATGGGTTGGTGTGCCAATGCGACGCCGCTGGTTGCGGACACTGGCAGCGCGCGGCGGCAGGTGGCAGGTCGACCCTCAATTCATTCCAAGGAGACGAAACATGAAAGCTATCCACAAGGTGATCGCCGCGCTGGGTGTCGTCGCGTCGGCGTCGATCACGTCGGTGGCATTCGCCCAGGCATCGGACGCGAATCTCAGGGTGACGCAATTCCGTGACACCGAGGCCACGATGCAGCAGGACTCGACGAACATGCCGTACGCGAGTGCGTTGGACGCGAAGTCGGCGCCGTCTGCCGATCCGGTACCCGGCGCCACGACGAGGCAGCAAAAGAGCGCTCGGTTCGGTGCCGAGGAAAAGGCCTTGCAACAGGAGTCGACGAGCATGCCGGCGCCCGCAAGGGAACCGGACACGGCGGCGGCCGATGCCGTTCCGCGCGCAACGAACCAAGCCGAACGGCGCGCTCGCTTCGAGCAGATGGAGCGCGAGATGCAGCAGGAGTCGACGCCCTGAGCGACTGGCGTCGACACGCCGTCACTTCACTTCGTGACGGCCGTCCGTACCGGCTTGCGAGCACCGCGCGATTCGATGTTTAGTTGTCCACGCTCCCCCGCACGACGCGCCTGGCGGGGGAGCGCTCGCCCCGATGGTGAACACGCGGACCGCTCCGCCGCCTTGCGCCGATGGTCGCGCCCTGCATGACGCGCCCGGTGACCCGGCCGCACGAAAGCCGCGTTTCGATTGACATGCGCACGTC
>DATKLH010000216.1:0-12851 GCA_035542515.1 Casimicrobiaceae bacterium | reverse complement strand
ACCGGCCGCCTCGAAGAGCTCCCCAACGGGGACAAGTTCGTCGTTCTCGAGCATGGACGGCGCTACCAGGGCACACCCGGACAGGCTGATTACCGCGTGGTCGAATTCGAACGGCTCGGCCGGCGACTCGAGCCCGCCGAGGTGCGCGCGCTGCCGAGCTCCACCAAGGCGATCCCCACGCAAGTCCTGGCCTTTGCGGACGGGCGCGTGGAGCGCGCCGAGCTGTTCTGGCGCATATCGGTGCCGATCTCCGCAGTCGTGCTGACGCTGCTCGCGATCCCGCTGGCGTACGTGAATCCCCGGCTCGGTCGCTCGTACAACCTCCTCGCGGCCGCGCTGCTCTACATGGTGTACAGCAACTGTCTCAATATCGTCCAAAGCATGATCGCGCAGGGCCGCCTCGACCTGTGGGCCGGCCTGATCCTGCCGCACGCGATCGCGATCCTGGTGGTGTTCCTGCTGTTCCGTCACCAGTTGTCGGTGACCGGGCTGTTGGGACTGCGCGGGAGCATGGCGACTCCGAGCGCGAGCGCCAAGACATGAAGACGCTGCAGCGCTACATCGGGCGCGACGTGCTGTTCGGCACGCTGTTGATCTTCACGGCGCTGCTGATGCTGTTCATGTTCTTCGATCTGATCCACGAGCTCGGGGACGTGGGCCGCGGCGGATACACCATCAGCGCCGCGCTGCTGTTCGTCGCGCTGAACATTCCTTCCCGTCTCTACGAGCTGTTTCCGGTCGCTGCACTGATCGGGACGCTGTTCGCGATCTCGCAGCTCGTCGCGAACTCCGAGTACACCGTGATGCGCGCGTCGGGAACCTCGCTCACGCAGGTGGCGTGGTCGGTGCTGCGCGTGGGCATTCCGCTTGCCGTTGCGACCTTCCTCGCCGGCGAGTACGTCGCGCCGCCCGCCGAGCGCATCGCGCAGACGGTTCGCACCGCGTCGAGCGACCGCTCGCGCGTGGTCGCCCAGCAATTCCAGTCGGGCTTCTGGTTCAAGCAGGAGCTCACGTTCGTCAACATCCGCACGGTCCTCTCCGACCTGTCGCTGTCGGATGTGCACATCTACGACTACGGCCCCGATCTGCGCCTGAAGGCGGTCCGCGTCGCCGAGTCGGGTCATTACCTGGGCAACGGACAGTGGCAGCTCGAGAACGTGAAGTCGACCGACTTCATCGGCGAGACCACCCAGGTGAGCAATGTCGCGAAGCTGACCTGGAACACCGTCCTGCGCCCGTCGATCCTCAACGTCTACCAGGTGGCGCCGGAGCGACTCGAGCTCGGCACGCTCTACGACAACATTCGCGTGCTCGGCAAGAGCGCGCAGAAGACTTCGCGATTCGAGATCGCATTCTGGAACAAGGTGTTCTATCCCGCCGCCGTGATCGTGATGATGATGCTCGCGCTGCCTTTCGCGCATTTCCAGCGCCGGCAGGGTGGAATGGGCTTCCGCATCTTCGTCGGCACGATGATTGGCCTCGCGTTCTTCCTGCTCGGCCGGCTGTTCTCCAACCTCGGCGTGCTCAACGATTGGCCGCCGCTGTTCTCCGCGGCCTTCCCGCTGGTGACCTTCGCCGGGATGGCGATCGCGATGATGTGGTGGATCGAGCGCAGATGATCGCGCGAAAGTTTCGCGACGCGGTCAGCACCGATTGCTCCCGTTCAACAGCGCGCGTCGCACGATACTTTCGCGCGGCTTGGATTTTCCGCGGCCGGCTTGGGACGGCCCGGCGCCGGCCGTGCGGCTGACAACACCAGGAGCCGTGCCGCCAATGAGCTCTTTTCAGAGCCGTTGAGCACGGATGTTGGCGCTACAACTCGCTTGAGAAACAAAAGCCCCCGCAGGCAAACCTGCGAGGGCTTTTGTTGAAACGGGAGAACGTTACGCGGCCGCGGTTTGCGCGGCGACCACGCTCGCGACCTTCTTCTGGTCGGGACCCTTGGTGTTGAACTGCACCGTTCCGTCGACCAGTGCGAAGAGCGTGTGGTCCTTGCCGCAGCCGACGTTGGGTCCCGGATGAATGCGGGTGCCCCGTTGCCGGATGATGATGCCTCCGGCGCGAATCGCTTCGCCGCCGAAGACCTTCACGCCGAGTCGCTTCGCGTGCGAATCGCGGCCGTTGCGTGAACTGCCGCCTGCCTTTTTATGTGCCATGGTGCGTGATCCTGGATAGCGGGGTTACCCGTTGATGCTTTCGATGCGCAGCTCGGTGTAGCTCTGGCGATGGCCCTGGTGGCGGCGATACTGCTTGCGCCGGCGCATCTTGAAGATCGTCACCTTATCGCCACGGCCCTGCGCGAGCACGGTCGCCTTCACCGTTGCGCCGCTGACCACCGGCTGACCCAGACGGACGCTGTCGCCTTCGCCGACCATCAACACCTGATCGAGAACCACTTCCGCGCCCACGTCCGCCGGTATCTGTTCGACCTTGAGTTTTTCGCCGGGAGCGACGCGATACTGCTTGCCCCCGGTTTTTACGACCGCGTACATGGAGAACTCCTGATTTCGCTTCGACTTCGTATCGGGTTTCCGAGCCCGGCTCGACCCATCCGGTCGCGGGGCGGAAAAGTTTTGAATTATAACGGCTTTCGCTTTCGCCTGTCAAAAGCGCCGATCGACCCCGCCTGGGCGCGCCGATGCGCAGGAGGATCGTCGGGACTCGCCGGGAAAGCTGTGCAAACTCCGGTAAGATGGCTCCTTCGAGGCGTATAGCGGCATTTGAAGGTGACTCGAGCTCTCATCGCCACCGACTTCGCGCACCGGCGCACCCATCCTTGACCGTCGAGTTTCTGAAATCCGCCATCGGTTCGGACATGGCCGAGGTGGATCGCGTGCTGCGCCAGAGCCTCGGTTCGGAGGTGGTGCTCATTCGTCGCGTCGCGGAGTACATCATCGCGGGTGGCGGCAAGCGCTTGCGGCCGGCGTTGCTGGTGCTCTCCGCTCAGGCCTGCGGCTACCAAGGCACCGACCACTACACGCTCGCCGCGGTGATCGAGATGATCCACACCGCGACGCTGCTGCACGACGACGTCGTGGACGAATCGTCGATGCGGCGCGGCCATGCCACGGCGAACGCCGAGTTCGGCAACGCGGCCTCGGTGCTCGTCGGCGACTTCCTGTATTCGCGCGCCTTCCAGATGATGGTCGGCGTGGACCGCATGCGCGTGCTGTCGATCCTCGCCGACGCCACCAACGTGATCGCCGAAGGCGAGGTCCTGCAATTGCTGCACGCCGGCGACGTCGAGACCGACGAAGCCGCCTACTTCGACGTCATCCGACGCAAGACGGCGAAGCTGTTCGAAGCGGCCGGGCGACTCGGGGCGGTTCTGGGCGAGGCCGACGCCGCGCGCGAGGAGGCGCTCGCGCAGTTCGGCATGCACCTGGGCACCGCGTTCCAGATCATGGACGACGTGCTCGATTATTCGGGCGCGAGCGGCGACATCGGGAAGAACCTCGGCGACGACCTCGCCGAGGGCAAGATGACCCTCCCGCTGATTCGCGCGCTCGCACAGGGCGACGCGGAAGAGACCGCGTTGATCCGCCATGCGGTTGCCGGTGGCGGTCTCGCCGATTTCGGGCCCGTGTCGAGCGCGCTCGCGCGCACCGGTGCCCTCGCGTATGCGCGCGAGCGCGCGATTGCCGAAGGACGCGCGGCCGCCGAATGTCTCGCCGGTCTGCCACCCACGGAAGCGGGACGAACTTTGCTACAATTGTCGTCCTTCGCGGCGGACCGGACGTATTGATTATCGATGCATGCAGTCCGCGACACGACGCCGTCGCGAATCGTCCTCGGGGTGTAGCTTAGCCTGGTAGAGCGCTACGTTCGGGACGTAGAGGCCGGAGGTTCAAATCCTCTCACCCCGACCAATCATCGACGGGCAAAAGTTTCGCGAGCCGGCCGGCGCGAGCGCATAACGCGAGCGTCCCATCGGCTCGCACGATACTTTTGCCCGGTCAACTTCTACAGCTACCGCGATCGGCTTGGGGCGGCCCGGCGCCGATCGCGCCGTAAGCACGACGCAACCCCAATCGGCGAGCACAGTGTGCCGGGTTGTAGGGCCATAGCCCCTTCGGCAGGCATCCAGTAACGCAACGCCGGGAACGCTAACGCTCACATCGTCGTCCCGGCGAACGCCGGGATCCAGCGACTTTGATTCGAAGCGTATCGCGCCATGCGGCGCCGACAGGTTCGCGCCGGGCAAAGCTTCTATAATCGACCGCCTCGAAGGCGACCTTGCACGCCGTCACTCCTGGAGGAAATCGACATGCTGAAGACCCTGACCGCGGCGCTCGCTGCGGCCTGCTGTGCAACCGCATTCGCGCAAACGCCGCCGGCCGGCTACCCGGCCGACTATGCGCAACTCATCGCGGCTGCCAAGAAGGAAGGAAAGGTCGTCATCTATAGCGCGCTCGATACCAAGGCCGCGCAGCCTCTGATCAAGGACTTCAACGCGCTCTACCCCGACATCAAGGTCGAGTACAACGACATGAACTCCACCGAGATGTACAACCGCTTCATCGCCGAATCCGCCGCGGGCCAGGGCTCCGCCGACGTCATGTGGAGCTCGGCAATGGATCTGCAGGTGAAGCTCGTCGACGACGGCCAGGCGATGACCTATCACTCGCCCGAGGCTGCCAAGCTGCCCAAGTGGGCGGTGTACAAGGACCAGGCGTACGGCACCACCTTTGAACCGGCGGTGATGATCTACAACAAGCGCCTGGTCACCGGCGACCAGATCCCCACCGACCACGCGTCGCTGGTGAAGATCCTCGATGCCAACAAGGACAAGTACAAGGGCAAGGTCACCACCTACGACATCGAGAAGAGCGGCGTCGGATTCATGTTCGTCGTGCAGGACAGCAAGTACTTCCCGGGCATGAAGGATCTCGAGAAGGCGTTCGGTGCGACGAGTTACCGCGTCTACGCGAGCACCGGCAACATGCTCGAGAAAGTGTCCTCGGGCGAGCACTTGCTCGGCTACAACGTCCTTGGCAGCTACGCGCTGGTTCGGGCGAAGAAGGATCCGGCGCTCGGCGTCGTGCTGCCCAAGGATTACACGCTGGTGCTCTCGCGGGTGCTCTTCATCGGCAAACAGGCGAAGAACCCGAGCGCGGCGAAGGTCTTCACCGATTACGTGCTTTCGCAGCGCGGCCAGAAGATGATCGGTGGCGAAGTCGAGTTGTTCAGCGTTCGCAACGACGTCGAGGCCGAATACACCGCGGCAAAGCTCGAGAAGCAGCTTGGGCCCAACGTCAAGCCGATCCCGGTGAGCTCAGAGATCACGAGCTGGCTCGATCCGAAGAAGCGCCTGGAGTTCCTCAACGGCTGGAAGTCGACGCTCGCGAGCGGCAAGTAGTCCCACATTGGCCGTAGCGGCGCGATCGCGACGATCTTCGTACGACGGCGCGATCGTGCCGTGAACCGTAAGGACCCGGCATGCGTGTCGCAACGCTTGTATCGGTACCGCGCGCGTTCACGATCCTGCTGACCGGCGCGGCGGTGCTCGCGCCGCTGTCGCTGATCCTCTATCAAAGCCTGCTGTCGGCGCCGTTTTTCGACGCGCGCAAGACGCTCGGTCTCGACGCGTACGCGTTCATTTTCGCCGACAGCGACTTCTGGCAGGCCTTCGCCAACTCGGTGCTGATTGCGGTCACGATGGTCGTGATCGCCGTGCCGCTGGGTGCACTGCTGGCGTTCATCATGGAACGCACCGACCTGCCCGGCAAGCGCGTGCTCGAACCGCTGATTCTGGTTCCAAGCTTCGTGTCGCCGATGGTGCTCGCGTTCGGTTACGTCGTCGCCGCCGGCCCGGTCGGGTTCTACTCGGTGTGGTTCACCGATCTCTTCGGCGGAATTCCGTGGGGCATCTATTCGCTGTTCGCGATCGGCGTGATCGCCGGACTCACGCACGTTCCCAATGTTTACGTTTATGCATCGGCGGCGCTGAAGAACCTCGGATCGGATGTCGAGGAAGCGGCACGCATCGCCGGCGCGTCGCCCTTCAAGGTCGCCACGACGGTCAGCCTGCCGCTCATCATGCCGGCGATGCTGTTCGCGGCGGTGCTGGTGTTCTTCCTCGGCTTCGAGCTCTTCGGCCTGCCGCTGGTGCTCGGCGACCCCGAAGGGCACCTGGTGCTTTCGACGTATCTCTACAAGCTCACCAACAAGCTCGGCACGCCGTCGTACCACCTCATGGCGGCGGTCGCGATATGCATCGTCGCCGTGACCTTTCCGCTCGTGCTGCTGCAGCGACGGCTGCTGCAGAGCTCGCGCAAGTACGCGACGATCAAGGGCAAGGCGGGACGCATGCGCGAGCTGCCGCTGCACAAGTGGCGCTGGATCGCCCTCGGGCTGATCCTGCTGTGGCTGTTCCTCGCGGTGATCGTGCCCATCACCGGCATCGCACTGCGCGCATTCGTCACCAACTGGGGGTTCGGGGCCGAGCTGAAGGACGTGCTGACGCTCGACAATTTCCGTAGCGTGTTCGACGAGCCGACCAACACGCGCGCGATCGTCAACACGATCCTGATCGGCACGATCGGCGGGGCGATCACCGTGGCGTGCTACACCGCGATCGGCTTCGCAACGCATCGACGCAACGACGGTTGGTCGCGTTTCGTCGACTATCTCGTGCTCGTGCCACGCGCAGTGCCGGGGCTCCTCGCCGGCCTGGCGTTCCTCTGGGTGTTCTTGTTCTTCCCGCCGTTGAGGCCGCTGCGTCAGACCATGTTCAGCATGTGGCTCGCGTACACGGTGGTATGGCTCGCGTACGGCATGCGGCTCATCTCCTCGTCGCTATTGCAGGTCAGCTCGGAGCTCGAGGAAGCCGCGCGCTCGGTGGGCGCCAATCGCGGCAAGGTGTCGCTCCAGATCACGCTGCCGCTCATCAAGCCGGGGCTGCTTGCTTCGTGGCTGCTGGTATTCATGATCTTCGAGCGCGAGTACTCGACCGGTGTCTATCTGCTGGCACCCGGCACCGAAGTCATCGGCGCGCAGCTCGTGTCGTTGTGGCAAGGCGGAGCTATCGACATCGTGGCGGCGCTCTCGCTCATCAATATCGTGCTGGTCGGTGTGGGACTGGCGATCGCGCTGCGGTTCGGCGTGCGGCTGCGTGATTGATATCGGGCAAAAGGGCGGCTGACAGGTATTGGCTTTTAGGGATGAGAGTGCGCCATCTTTTAAGCCGACCACATGCCGGCCTTCATACGCTTGCGCTGCCGGGTTGATTTCTCGTCATCTGTTCGGCCAAACGCCAATACCTAAAACACCTGATACCTGGCACCGCTTATGGGGTTCATGATGTCCGAACTGACCGTCGAAAACCTCCACCTCGCCTACGGCGACAATCCCATCCTCAAGGGCGTGTCGCTGACGCTCGAGCGCGGCGAGGTGGTTTCGTTGCTCGGCCCCTCGGGCAGCGGCAAGACGACATTGCTGCGTGCGGTGGCCGGACTCGAGGAGCCGAAGCAGGGACGCATCCTGGTCGCCGGCAAGGTCGTCTACGACGCGAGTGCGCGCGTCGACATACCCGCCGAAGGCCGCAATCTCGGCCTCGTGTTCCAGTCGTACGCGTTGTGGCCGCACAAGACCGTGTTCGACAACGTGGCGTACGGCTTGAAGCTGCGGAAGATCAGCGATGATGAGGTCAAGGCGCGCGTGACCAAGGCGCTCGAGCAGCTTTCCCTTGCGCATCTTGCACAGCGCTACCCGCATCAGCTCTCGGGGGGTCAACAGCAGCGCGTGGCGCTGGCCCGCGCACTGGTCTACAACCCGCCGGTGATCCTGCTCGACGAGCCGCTGTCAAACCTCGATGCCAAGCTGCGCGAGGAAGCGCGTGCGTGGCTGCGCGAGCTGATCGTGCGCATGCAACTATCCGCGCTATGCGTCACGCACGACCAGGCGGAAGCGCTCGCGATGTCGGACCGCATCCTGTTGCTCAACGAAGGACGGATCGAACAGCAAGGCACGCCGCAGCAGATGTACAGCGAGCCGCAGACGCTGTTCACCGCCGACTTCATGGGCAGCAACAACCGGCTCAGCGGACGTGTCGCCGAGTTGCGCAACGGTCACGCGCGGCTCGACGGCGAAGGCTGGTCGTTGTGGGGCGCCGCGAAGTCGGGCACGGCAGCAGGCAAGGAAGGCGTCGGCATGATTCGCCTCGAGCGCGTGCGCGTTGCCGACGCCGACGGCGAAAACCGGGTGCAGGCGCACCTGGTCACGTCGATGTACCTCGGCGAGAAGTGGGAGCACCTGTTCCATGTGGGCGCGCAGCGCGTCCGCGCGTACGGCGCACGGCCGCTTGCGCAAGGCGAGCATTGGCTCGACCTCCCGCGCGACGATGTCTGGGTGTTCCAGGCAAGCCCTGCATGAACCCGGCAGCGCCGAATGGCGCAAGGATCCGCGACTGAACGAATCGTAAGGTTCGCTCTCGGCGTTGCGCAACGCTGGTGGATACATCAGGCGCCTGGAAACGTCCTACCGGCGCGCATGCAGATCGGCAGTGGTATATCGCCGCTCGACCCCGCCGTTGGCGAGGGCAGAGCACCTCGCGTCGTACACGGACGTTGCGCGCCGCGACCGGACGTTATCCGGCGATGGCGGCCTCGATCTCCGCGAACGTGCGCGCGATGTCCTGTTGCGGCGGGATGCCGAGCTGTCGCGCGATCTGCGTGACCGAGAAGATGCCGCAGATGACGCGCTCCTGCGGCACGCCCTGGCTCTGTTCGATGGCAAGCGCGTGCTGGCGTCCGGCAAGCCGCAGCGTGGCGATGATGTCGCCCACGCGCGCCGCCTCGACGTCGCGGATGTCGAGCACTTCGAGGCGTTCGCCGGGCGTCATGATGTCGCGTACGACGACTTCGTTGTGCCGGATGCCGAGGTTGTGCGCGACCTGCATCGGACGCTCGCCGAGCAAATCGGTCGCGGTGACGATGCCGAGGACGTGCCGTGCTTCGTCGACGACGAACAGCGCACGCACTCCGCGACGGATCATCGTCTGGTTCGCCAGATCGAGCGTCGCCCGGCCGAGGATGGTCACCGCGCCCGTCTGGCGCAGATCGGTCATGACGGCGAGCGCGGGAGAATCGAGGCGCACTGGTGGCGCACCACTCGACAACGCCAGGCTGTACGACTGACCCCGCTGCGCGGTCGAGTGTCGCAGCGGCGCATAGCCGGCCGGCGGATGCTCGTCGTGCGGGTGAGGATGCTCGTCGGTGGGATGACGGGTGGCCTGGAAGAACATCAATTTCAGGAAATGGTCCTTCGCAGCCGGGTCGTGCAGATCGGATTCCTTTCCCTCCGAGACGGGATCGGGTGCTTCGCGGGAATGGAAACGCTGCTCATTCATGTGACCTCCATCGATGAGCGCAGGCTCGCTCGCCTGTCGCTCCATTCTAGTCCCACTGGCCAGTGGTTGGCCGCCGCCGACGGCGAAGGTGTGCCGCGCGGTCGAATCGATATCGTCATGGCTCACGGTCGAGGATCCTCGCCGTCGATCGGGTCGCTGCGGCGAGGCCTGCGCACCGGTAAGATGGCGGCACGACCCCGAAGTTCAGCGCAACCATGATCGTCATCTACCACCTGGGCACGTCCCGCTCCGAACGCATCATCTGGCTGATGGAGGAGCTGCAGCTCACCTATCGACTGGAAAGCTACCAGCGCGAGCCCAACGGCGCGGCGCCCGATGCGCTCAAGGCGATCCATCCGCTCGGTCGCTCGCCGATCATCCGCGACGGCGACACCGTGCTGGCCGAATCGGGTGCCATCGTCGAGTACATCGTTCATCGCCATGGCGGCGGACAGCTCACGGTGGATGCCTCCGCATCCAACTATCCCGACTATCTCTACTAGCTGCATTTCGCCGAAGGCAGCCTGATGACGCTGATGATCGCGGAGCTCATCATCACGCGCGTTCCGGGCGGCGCGCAAAGCGCCGCGGGGGCACGCGTGCTCGAACGCATGAAGCAGATGCTCGCATTCATCGACGACCGGCTCGCGTCCGCCGCATACTTTGCCGGCGAGGCGTTCACCGCCGCCGACATCATGATGACCTTCCCGTTCACCACGATGCGGCGCTTCCTCGCCTACGACCTGGCGCCTTACCGGCACATCGTCGCCTACCTCGATCGCATCGGTTCGCGCGCCGCTTACCGCAAGGCCATGTCGCTGGCAGGTCCCGAGTTCAGTCAGTGACCCTCGCGGTCGCGTCGGCGTGGGCGGTGAAGTCCGCCAGCCGCCGGAACGCCGCCACCTTCTCGCTGCGATTCACCTTCGCGGCATTGAGTGCGTGGCGCATCACCGCGATGGTCTGGTCGTAGGTCGTCCGGTCGACCGGGAATGGCGTGCCGTCCTTGCCGCCGTGCGCGAAGGCGTAACGGGCCGGATCCGCCCGGCTCGCTCGATGTCCGTAAATCAGTTCGGAGGTCAGGGCCAGCGCGCGCAGCGTCTTGGCGCCGACGCCCTCGATCCCGAGCAGCGCCTCGAAATTCGCCGGCGCGGTCTGGTAGGTGCGCAGCAGGATCTTTTCCAGATAACGCGGGTTGATGTCGGTCACATCGACATGGTGACGCCGCGGCATGTCGAGCAGCGGCAGGTGGCCGAGCGCTCCGAGGATCACATCGGGTTTTTGCGCCGCGAGCTCGGCCGAAGCGCTGCGCACCGAGGCACTTTCCGCCGCCACCAGGTTCAACGTCTGCGCGGTGGAGTCGCAACAGATCGCCGCGTGCGGCTCGCTCACATAGTCGTGAACCTCGTCGGAGAGCCAGTGGTAACGTCGCGCCATCGCGGTCGCATCGTTCATGCCTTGTTGCACGATGCACCAGTGGCCGCTCTCGGTAAAAAAGAACGAATGATGGTAGAGCTCGTAGCCGTCCTGCACTGCGGCGCTGTCGACCTTCGCCGAGATGCGGCTCGCATAGACCAGAGGGGCGGGCTCGCGACCGATCCTCTCGCACGCCGAAGTGATCTCAGCCGGCGTCTTGCGTGATGTCGCGCCCTTGCCGCCGGCAGCGAAGAGGCCGAGCTCCCGCTCCGCGCCGCGCAGCCCCTCCTTGAGAGCGCCGCACACCGTGGTGGTGAGTCCGCTCGAATGCCAGTCGAAGCCGAGCACGCAGCCGAAGGCCTGGAACCAGTACGGATCGGCCAATCGCCGCAGCACCTCCTGGCGGCCGAACTCGGTCGCGATGAAGATCACGATCTCGCGCGATAGCGGCACCATGCGCTCGAACAGGTAGCGCGGCGCCTTGCCGCCGTGCAGCGGAAGATGGGCAAAGCCGGTCCGGGACACGTCGAAGCCCAGACTTCAAGTCATCGTCTGCGAAGCTACACCAAAGCGACATGGGATCGTGCGCCGTGGCGAAGATCGTGACCAGCGCATGATTGCCCGATCGCGAACGAGCGCTCGTCCGCCGTCGATCAACCTGCGCTGAAACCGCCGTCGACGAACAGGACCTGCCCGGTCACGAAGTCCGACGCGCGGCTTGCGAGGAACAGCGTGGTCCCGCGCAAATCCTCGAGCTCGCCGTTGCGGCCGGCGAAGCTGCGCTTCGCCATCTCCGCCCAGCGCACCGGGTCGTTGGCAATCGGCGCGGTGAGCGCGGTGGCGAAAAACCCCGGCGCGATGGCGTTCGCGTTCACTCCGTGCCGCGACCAGGCCTGCGCCTGCGCTCTAGTGAGCTGCGCGATGGCTCCCTTCGAAGCGCCATACGGCGCGCTGTCCGCGAACGCGCGCACCGATTGCAGCGACGCGATGTTGATGATGCGTCCGTAGCCTTTGGCGATCATCGCAGGAGCGAGTGCCTGCGCGAGGAAGAAGGGTGCCTCGAGGTTGATGCGCATCGTCGCATCCCATGCTTCCTCGCTGACTTCCAGGAGCGGGGCCCGCAAGTTCACTCCGGCCGCGCACACGAGAATATCGGGCGCGCCGAACCACTCCGTGGCACGCGCCGCAAGCGCCTTGACCGCCTTGCGATCGGCGAGATCGCACGGCGCGACCGCGCCGCGTCCGCCGGCGCGCTCGATCGCGGCACGCGTTGCATCGAGCTCCGTACGGTTACGTGCCACGAGCACGAGCGATGCACCGGCACCAGCGAGAGCGAGCGCCATCGCGCGCCCGATACCGGAGCTCGCACCGGTGACCAGCGCCACGCGGCCGGTAAGATCGAACAGGTCGTCGGCAGGCATTGCGCGCGGCTCAGCTTTCCACCGGCGTGCCGCGCTCGAACCGTTCCTGCGGAAAATACTTGGCGAGTCGATCGTCGGCGGTGCGCGCGTGCGCTTCCATGCCTTCGAGACGCGAAATGCGCGCGGTGACCTGCGCGATGTCGCGATTCGCTTCGCGCGTCATGCGTTGCCAGGTGACCGTCTTGAGGAATTTGTGCACCGACAATCCGCCGGAATAGCGCGCAGCGCCCTTGGTGGGCAGGATGTGATTGGGTCCCGAGGTCTTGTCGCCGAACGCGACGGTCGTCTCCTCGCCGAGGAACAGCGAGCCGTAGCAGGTCAGCCTCGCGAGCCACCAATCGAGATCGCGCGCGTGCACTTCCAGATGCTCCGGCGCATAGCGATCGGATTGCTGCGCGATGTCCTCGCGCGTGTCGCCGACGATCACCTCCCCGTAATCACGCCAGGCCGCCCCTGCCGCATCGCGAGCCGTCGCCGGCAGCGCATCGATCAGTCGAGGCATCAGCGCGATCACCTGGTTCGCGACATCGTGCGAGGTCGTCATCAGCCACGCCGGCGATTCGTGTCCATGCTCGGCCTGTCCCACGAGATCCGACCCAACCAGCATCGGGTCGGCCGAATCGTCGGCAATGATCGCAACCTCCGAGGGCCCCGCGAACACGTCGATG
>DATKLH010000215.1:0-6700 GCA_035542515.1 Casimicrobiaceae bacterium | reverse complement strand
CCATCGGGTATCTGTATCACCGCCATTGGTTGTGGGCCTACACGAGCAAGCTGTCGGGCTTGCGACCGGTTCCCGATGGGCTGGTGCGCTTGCAGGGATTGCGCTACGCGGGATCGTGATGGCGACGGCGTCTGACCGGCTCCGGCGATAGGCGATCGGGGATGGGCCCTTGCCGCGGTCGGCGCAGACGTTGCCCCCCTTCGCGTTCCGAGGGATCGCCGCTCAAGGCTCGCGCGACTCGTCCGGCCCGTGGTGCGTCTTGCTGATCGCGGTCGCGAAGCCTGAGCTTGCGATGGCGAACCATCGCCCACCGCCCATCGCCTGTCGCCGCGCCCGGCGGCCCCGATGCTGACCTTTCTCATCCGCCGCATCGCAACGATCCTGCCGACGCTGGTGTTCGTGTCGATGCTCATCTTCGGGTTGCAGCAACTGCTGCCCGGGGATCCTGCAGTCGTGCTTGCCGGCGAGGAACGCGATCCCAACGTCGTCGCGTATCTGCATCAGAAGCTGCACCTCGACGAGCCGCTGCCCATGCGCTATCTGTACTGGGTGCGCGGCGTGCTGCACGGGGACCTCGGCGAATCGCTGCGACTGCAGCAGCCGGTGCTGGACCTGATCCTGCAGAAGCTGCCGGTGACCATCGAGCTTGCGCTGCTCGCCATCACCATCGCGCTGGCGATCGGCATCCCGGCGGGCATCGTGTCGGCGGTGAAGCGCAACACCGCGTGGGACTACGGGGCCAACATCGTCGCGCTTTGGGGACTTTCGACGCCGAACTTCTGGCTCGGCATCATGCTCATCCTGCTGTTCTCGGTCACGCTCGGGTGGTTGCCTGCATCGGGTTACGTGAGCCCGCGCGAGGATCTGCGCGCCAACCTCGCGGCGATGATCATGCCCGCGTTCGTACTGGGCAATGCCATTGCCGCGGTGTTGATGCGCCACACGCGCAGCGCGATGCTGCAAGTGCTGTCATCGGATTACGTCCGCACGGCGCGGGCCAAGGGACTCGCCGAGCGCGGTGTGGTCATGAAGCATGCGCTGCGCAACGCGCTCATCCCGATCATCACGCTCGGCGCGCTGGAGCTCGGCACGCTGCTGTCGGGCGCGGTGCTCACCGAGCAGGTGTTCACCATCCCCGGCTTCGGCAAGCTGATCGTCGATGCGGTGTTCAATCGCGACTACGCCGTCGTGCAGGGTGTGGTGCTGTTCACGGCGACCACTTACATCGTGCTCAACCTGCTCGCCGACATCGCTTACGTGATCGTCAATCCGCGCCTGCGCGTGCAGAAATGAGCGAAGCAGCAGTCGGGGTTCCGGCCCTCGACCAGGTCGCGCCCGCGATCGAGGCGGGCTATCGAGCCGGTGCGCTGCGACGGCTGCTGCGCCGACCGGCGGCAGCATTCGGACTGGCGGTGATCGCCGCGTTCGTCGCGATCGCGCTGTTTGCACCGTGGCTCGCGCCGTACGATCCGCTGCTGACGAGCTGGAGCGCCGTGCGCAAGGCGCCGAACGCCGCCCACTGGTTCGGCACCGACGAGATCGGCCGTGACGTGCTGTCGCGAGTGGTGTTTGGCGCGCGCGCATCGCTCCTCGCCGGCGTGGTCAGCGTATTCATCTCGCTGTCGCTGGGCATTCCGATCGGCTTGCTCGCCGGTTACGCCGGAGGGCGCATCGATGCGCTGATCTCGCGCCTCACCGATGCCGTTCTCGCCTGCCCATTCCTGATCCTCGCGATCGCGCTCGCGGCTTTCCTGGGACCGAGCCTGACCAACGCCATGATCGCGATCGGCATCTCGGCCACGCCGGTTTTCGTCCGTCTCACACGCGGCCAGGTCATGGCCGTCAAGGTCGAGGACTTCGTGCTCGCGGCAAGGGCAATCGGCAATTCGCCCTGGCGCATCGCGCTCGTGCACGTGCTGCCCAACGCGATTCCACCGCTGATCGTCCAGGCGACCCTCGCCATCGCCGCGGCGGTCATCGCCGAGGCGAGCCTGTCGTTTCTGGGCCTGGGTCAGCAGCCCCCTGCGCCGAGCTGGGGAAGCATGCTCAACGTCGCCAAGAACTACATCGACAACGCGCCCTGGATGGCCATCTGGCCGGGCGTTTCGATTTTCCTCCTCGTACTCTCGTTCAATCTGGTTGGCGATGGCCTGCGCGACGCGCTCGATCCGAGGAGTCGTTGATGGCCCGCAATACACATGCGTCATCCGGAGCGGACAATGACGCGTTAAGACTGCTGGAGTTCGCGACGCGCGCGATTGTGGGCTCGCGTCGCGATGCGTTTGAATCCGCGTACAAGTGCTCGGGCCGATCGGTCCGGCGACGCGGGCAGGAGCTTCAGATGAAACGGTGGATGATCGGATTGGTGATGGCCGTCGCGCTCGTGATGGCCGGTGCTGCAAATGCTCAACGACACGGTGGTGGCGGCGGCGGAGGAGGCGGCGGCTGGCACGGCGGTGGTGGTGGCGGCGGCAGCTGGCAGGGTGGCGGAGGGGGTGGGTGGCACGGTAGCGGGAGCGGCGGCGGTTGGCATGGCGGCAGCGGTGGCTGGCATGGCGGTGGCAACCATTGGCACGGCGGCGGATGGTATGGAGGCTGGGGGGCATCGCTGTTCTGGCCCTATTACTGGGGCGCCCCGTGGTATCCGTGGCCTTATTACTCCTACTCCTACTACGACCCGTACTACGGCTATCCATCGAGCTACTACGGCTACCCATCCAATTATTACTACTACGATGCGCCGTCGGCCGGCTACGTCGCGCCTGATGCACCGGCTGCGACCTATGCTCCGCCGAGCGGCGCCGCGCCTCGACCCAGCGGGCCGGCGGCCCGGTGGTATTGCCCGGACCAGGGCTACTACCCGCAGGTCGGCACCTGCAGCAAGGGCTGGCTGCGGGTGGTGCCGGATAGCGGCCCGCCACCGCAATAGCGTGGTTGCAACGCTTCGGCGTGGCCAGATGCCGGTCGGCGATGGGCGGGGTTGCCCGCTGAGCGTGCGGGCGCTTAGGATCGGGCCATCCGATCGGTAAAGGCATCCTCCATGCGCATCCTCATCGCAGTGCTCGCAAGCGGACTCGTGCTCGCGGCAGCGTCCGCTTCGGCCGCGCCGTGCTACATCGTGCTCGATCGCAACGACAACGTCGTTTATCGCGACACCTACCCGCCGATCGATCTAAGCGATCCGCGCAACAACGACGAATTGCGCGCGCGTGGCGAGCACATGATCGCGATGGAGAGCGATCGCTGCGCGCAGCTCCAGTTCTTCACAGGAGCTGCCGGCAGCAGCGCTCTGTCCGTGGATGCGGTCGTCGCGGGCATCCCGGTTTCAGCCGGGGCCAAGGCAGTGGGGGCGACCGGGGCGGCCCGAAGCGCACCCGCCGGCTCGACCGTGTCCGCTCCCAGCGCCCCTTCCGGACCATCGCAACGCGGTCGCAGCGGCTACTGAGTCGCCTCTAACGCAGCCTGCTGAATCGCGGCCGGCGCTGCTGCGCCCGGCGGTCCGTGCTCGCCATCGAGCACGCGAATCCTACCTACGCGTTTGTAATCGCCGCCGTCGTCGTTGTTGAAGAAGTTGCGGACGCAAGCGCTCCGCTCCAATCCGATGGGTCGTTGATCGCGCGTGCGAGCGATCAACGCACCGGAAGCGTGGCGGCACCGATCTTGCGTAATGCAGCGAACGCGCGCCGTGCGCGTCGCGGCATGCCCCATGCGCCCTTCAACGCGTTCCTTCCCGCTTACCGTCGGTCTGGTCGTCCTTGGCCTGCTCGCTGCGCTTCTCGCCGCGACTGCATGGTGGGCGACGCGACCGCAGTCGCTTGGGCAGGTGATTGCATTCCTCGAGCAGCGTACCGGCGGGCGCCTCGCTTTCGAAGGCGTGTCGGGATCGCTCCTGCGTTCCATCCATGTCGATCGCGTGCTCTGGCGGACTGGTCGCGCGCAATGGCAGTTCGACCAGGTCGACGGACGCTGGTCGCCGGTGTGGCTGTTGCTCGGGACCGTCGCCTTTCACGATGTCCACGCTCAACGCGTCGCGTACCTTCAATCGCCAGGCGTCGATGCGGGCGGCGTTCCCGACGCTTCATGGCGAACGCGCTTTCGCATGCGCTTCAGCGACGCGTCCATCGACGAGGTCGTGTGGCTGCACGAAACCGACGAGCGACGCTTTCATGAGGTCGGGTTGAACGTCGACGTCGGCTGGCACCACTGGACCTTCACGCTCGGGCGATCGCGCAGCCCCTGGGGCGAGCTCACCGGCGATGCGCGCATCGACACGGCGCCGACGCACGCGCTCGAGGCACGACTGAAGCTGCAGCGCCCGGATCCGTCGCCGCTGCTCTTCGAAGCGCGTGCGTATGGCGATATCAGGGCCTACGACGTGGAAGCGACCCTGCGCGCACGGGAATCGCACGGCCGCGCGCACTTGCATGTGGTGCCGAGGGAGGAACCGCCGATCCATCAGGTCGACCTACAACTGACGACGTTCAATCCACGCGATGTCGTGCCACTTGCGCCACAGGCGCTGATCGAAGCGACGCTCAAGGCGAGCAACGACGGTCAGGGCTTGCACGGCGCCGCGTCGTTACGCAACAGCAACCCGGGCTCGCTCGATGCCGGCCGGTTGCCGATCGTCGAGGCGCACAGCGGCATCGGCTCCGATGGCGGAACTTGGCGCCTGCGTGACCTTGCCGTCGATCTCGGCAGCGGCGGACGGCTCGCCGGTGACGCGAGCGTCAGCGATCGCGGCATCGAGATGCGACTGGCCGGCGAAAACCTCGATGCGCATGCGATTCATGCCCAGTTCGGTCCCACGCGCCTGAGCGCCACGCTCGCCTCGAAAGGCAGCTACACCGAGCAAAAGGTTCTCGCCGAAGCGCGCCAACCCAACTATCGATTCGCGTTCGCAGGCGTCGTCTCGCATGACGGCGTCGTGGTGGAGAAGCTGACCGCGAACATTCGCGGCGGAACGTTCGATGCCAGCGGACGCCTCGATTTCCTTGGACAGCGGCGCTTCGAGCTTCGCGCGGCGACCCACCGCCTCGATCTTTCCCAACTCGGGCGCTTCCGTTCCAGCCTGCTCAACGCGAGCCTGCGCGCGACCGGGCAACTCGAACCGCTGCTCCACTCCGAGGGGCAGGCGGTACTCGAGCCGAGCACGCTGTTCGGGCTGCCCGCATCGGGCCAGGTGCGCTGGCGCTCACGCGGCACGGACAGTCCCACCATCGCACTCGACACGACGGGCCGCGTCGGCGAGACCAACATCGATCTGCACGGCGTGATCGTGGATCCGTCCGATCCCAAGTCGCTCGACCTCACGCTCACGCTCAATGGCCGCAGCCTCGCGGAGCTATACACGGTCGCGAAGCTGCCGCTTCCGCCGACCGAGCCCTACAAGGTCAGCGGCAGACTGAAATTCGACGACCGCATCTGGTCGTTCGCGAATTTCAAAGGCGAGATCGGGCGCAGCGACATCGGCGGCGATTTCCTCGTGGACCTGCGTGCGCCGCATACCTTCATTAGCGCCGATCTCACCTCGGATCGGCTCGACCTGCGCGACCTCGGCGGGTTCGTCGGCACCAAGGACGGACCCAATCCACCCGGCAAGATATTGCCTCATCACGATTACGACCTCGCCAAGCTCAAGGCAGCCGATGCCGACATCCGGTTCGCCGGTCGACGCATTCGCATTGAAACGCTGCCGCTCTATCGCATGAACGCGCAGGTCAAGCTGCACGACGGCGTGTTGCGCATCGACCCGCTCGCATTCCGCGCAGCCGGTGGCGACATCGAGGGCAGCGTCACGGTCGATGCCCGTCGGCAGACCGCCTCGGCTGCGACCGACATCCGCGCACGACATCTGCGCCTGGATCGACTCGCCCCGACAGTGCAGGCTCTCCTGCGCAGCACCGGCACCATCGAAGGACGCGTGCGATTGGACATGCATGGCAATTCGCCGGCCGCGCTGCTCGCGTCCGCCAACGGGTCGGTGGTCGCCGTGATGAATGGCGGCAGCGTGAGTGATGTCGCACTGCGTCTGGCCGACCTCGATCTCGCCAACACGCTGCTCGCAGTCGCGCAGGGCGATCGCAACATCGAAGTCAACTGCCTGGTGGCCGACCTGTCCGCGCGCAACGGCGTGCTGGAGCCGCGCAGCCTGGTTCTGGACGCCGAGCACACGCTCGTCGTCGGCGAGGGACGCATCGATCTCGGCTCCGAAGCGATCGATATCACGCTGCACGCGCAGCCGAAGTCCGGAAGCCTTCTGGCGTTGCGCGGGCCGGTCAAGGTGGACGGCACCCTCGGCAAGCCTGCGGCGCATATGCAGTTCGGCAGCGCGCTCGCCCGTACCGGCGCGGCGATCGCGTTGGGTGCATTGGCGGGTCCCGCAGCGGTGCTTCCGTTCATACAACCGGGGACCGACGAGAACGTGGCATGCGGCGACAAGATCGACGGCGCAACGCGCTTCGTGCGTGCGTCGAACTAGGTTCGGCTTCGCCGTCGATCGGTTCGCGGCGAGTGGCCGGCGAGGGGCATTGCGAAAAAAAACCGCGCCTGACAGCGCGGTTTATGCACGGCGTGCCGTTGCGTCAGTCCCAGTGCCCGCGCTCGTAATGCCAGCGTCCGTTGTGCTGCTCCCACCGATCGGCAACCCAGTGATGCCCGTGACGCTCACGGATCCAGCGGCCATGGTTCCAGACGTGGC
>DATKLH010000214.1:0-4074 GCA_035542515.1 Casimicrobiaceae bacterium | reverse complement strand
GGTCATCATGTTGGAACCGACCTGGATCGTGCCGTCCTTGACCTCCAGCCCCGGCACGCCTTCCAGCAGCGACAAGTCGACTTCCTGACCGAGCGCGAGCACCAGCGAATCGGCCTCCAGCGTCTCGACTTCGCCGGTCGGCTGCGGGAATCCGCTCGCGTCGAGGGCCATCTTCTCCACGGTCAGCGTGCCCTCGCTCGCCATGTGCTTGATGGTCGAGAGCCACTGGATGAGCACGCCTTCCTGCAGCGCTTCCTCCACTTCGAAATCGTGCGCCGGCATCTTTTCGCGCGTGCGCCGGTACACGATGATCGCTTCGGACGCACCGAGACGTCGCGCCGTACGCGCGACGTCGAGTGCCGTGTTGCCGCCGCCGTACACCACCACACGGCGTCCGAGCATCGGCTGTGCCTCGCCCTCCATCGAGCGCAGGAACGAAACCGCATCGAGCATGTGCGCGGCCGATCCTGCGGGGATGTACGCACGCTTGCCGATATGCGCGCCCACGGCGAGGAATGCCGCATCGTAGCCGCCGGCCCGCGTCGCATCCGCGATGTTGGTGATCTTGCGATTGAGCTCGAGCTCCACGCCGAGTGCGAGGATGCGCGCGATCTCCGCGTCGAGGATGTCGCGCGGCAACCGATAGCGCGGGATGCCGAAGCGCATCATGCCGCCTGCCATCGGACCCGCCTCCGCGAGGGTGACGGCGTGTCCCAGGCGACGCAGGTGATACGCGGCGGAGAGCCCGGAGGGTCCTGCCCCGACGATCAACACGCGCTTGCCGGTGTCGGCCAGTGGCTTCGGCGGTTTCCATCCCAGCTTGAGCGCTTCGTCGCCGAGAAAGCGCTCGACCGAGTTGATGCCCACCGACTCGTCGAGCTTGCCGCGGTTGCATGCCGACTCGCACGGGTGATAGCAGACGCGACCCATCACGGCGGGCATCGGGTTGTCTTCGATCAGCGCGCGCCATGCCGTCTCGTAGTCGGCCGATTCGGCGTAGTAAAGCCACTTCTGGATGTTCTCGCCCGCAGGGCACGCGTGGTTGCACGGCGGCAGCCGGTCCAGGTAGACGGGCCGGTTGGTGCGCCACGACCCGGTCTTGTTGGCGAGGCTGGAGCCTGCGTCCAGCGTAATCGCAAACGGCTTCTCCATGCTTGTACGCTTAGAGTCCATGGCGACGTGCCGGTCAGTCGAGGAGCGCGAACTCGAGGATGTTGCGATCCGCGATCTGCTGGATCATCGCGATGCGACCGAGCTCGGGTGGGTTCGCGAACAGGTGTGCGAAGCGCTTCTGCAGCTTCAGGTATTCCTCGACAGGAACCTTGTGGCGGATCTTGATCCGGTTGGTGATGTAGCCGTCGCGTGCCTCGAACAACGGGAACAGGCCCGATTCCACCGCCAGCCGGGCCACGTTGATCGTGTCCGCGGGCGCCGAGCCCCAGCCCAGGGGACACGGAACATGGATGTGGATGTAGCGCGCGCCATGGATCTCCATGGCCGTCATCACCTTCGCTTCGAGGTCGCGCAGGTTCGCGACACTCGCCGTGGCAACGTAGGGAATGCGATGCGCCATCGCGATCAGCGGAACGTTCTTGCCGGTTCCCGAGACGTTGCCGGGAAACGGCCCCAGTGCCGGAGTGGTCGCGGTGCGCGCTGCCGGAGGGGTGGCACTCGAGCGCTGCACCCCGGTGTTCATGTACGCTTCGTTGTCGTAGCAGATGTAGAGCACGTCGTCGTTGCGTTCGAACATCCCCGAGAGGCATCCGAATCCGATGTCGGTGGTGCCGCCATCGCCGCCCTGCGCGATCACGCGGACCTGATCGCGACCGAGCGCGCGCTGGGCGGCCGCCACGCCCGATGCCACGGCCGCGGCGTTGCCGAACAGCGAGTGAATCCACGGAATCTGCCACGACGTCTCGGGGTACGGCGTGGAGAACACCTCGAGACAGCCGGTCGCGTTGACCGCTATGAGCTGGTTGCCGGTTGCGCGCATCGCCGCGTCGATCGCGTAGCGCGCGCCCAGCGCTTCCCCGCAGCCCTGGCAGGCCCGGTGCCCCGAATTGAGCGAGTTGGTGCGATGCATGTCGGCCTGCACCGCGCGCTCGTCGTCGCGCAACAGGCGATTGCCGACAGTGAACGTGCCGGTCTGGTAGAACTTGATCGATTGCATTTCCAAGCCCATTCCCCTTCGGTTCAGCCCACCCGCGGGCCGACGGTCGCGAGACGACGCAGGATCGCTTCGGCGGTCGGTCCGCTGCGGCGCGCCTTGCGTTCGCGCTCGAGCTCGTAGCTCACCACGTCGGCATTGAGATCGAGGAAGGTGACCTGCTCGAGCTCGTCGGTGTTGGCATCCTCGAACAGCTTGTGCAGCGATTCGCGCGTGATCGCGCGCCCGCCGAGTCCGGCGATCACGGTATAGCCATTCAGCGCAATGCCGGACAGCGACTTGCGCACGCCGTCGGACACGATGCCGCCCAGGCCGACGGCCAGGCACTTTTCGAGCACCACCACGCGCTTCGCGTGCTCGAGCGCCTCGCGTAGCGCCGACAGCGGAAAGGGGCGGAACGAGCAGATCGAAACCGACCCGATGCGCACGCCATCCTCGCGCATCTCGTCGACCACTTCCTGCACGGTGCCGCTCACCGAGCCCAGCGTAACCACGATCGTCTCGGCGTCGTCGCTGCGATAACCACGGATCAAGCCGCCCGAATCGCGCCCGAACTGCTTCTTGAAGTCCTGCGACAGCTGCGGAATCAGCGTCAGCGCGCGCAGCTGCTTGTGGTGCGAGAGGTAGCGCACTTCGGTGAACGCTTCCGGGCCCACCATCGCGCCGATGCTGATCGGCTCGCGCGGATCGAGGATCTGGCGCGGCTCGAACGGCGGCAGGAATGCATCGACCTGCTCCTGAGTGGGCATGTCGACGCGCTCGCACGCATGAGTGAGGATGAAGCCGTCCATGCACACCATGATCGGACAGGACAACGACTCCGCGAGCTTGAACGCCTGGATGTGCAGGTCGAGCGCTTCCTGGTTGCTCTCCGCGAAGAGCTGGATCCACCCTGCGTCGCGCATCGACATGCTGTCGGAGTGATCGTTCCAGATGTTGATCGGCGCGCCGATGGCGCGGTTGCCGATCGTCATCACGATGGGCAACCCCAGGCCCGCCGCGTTGTAGACCGCTTCGGCCATGAACAGCAGGCCCTGACTGCTCGTCGCCGTGTAGGTGCGCGCGCCGGCGGCAGAGGAGCCGATGGCCACCGACAGCGCGGCGAACTCCGACTCGACGTTGATGAACTCGCAGTTGGCGAGATCGCCGGTCTTCACCAGTGCGCCAAGTCCCTCGACGATGTGCGTCTGTGGCGTGATCGGATAGGCGCAGATGACCTGGGGCCGGCACAGCGCGACGGCTTCGGCAACCGCTTGCGAGCCCTCGATTTGCTTAAGCATGTACATCCTCCGCCTGCGCGAGCACGATGTCGTAGGCCTCCATTGCCGCGCGCAAGTTGCGCTCGGCCAGCGCGTCGGGGAATTTCGCCCTGATGGCCGCGGCGAGCGCCTCGATCCCCACGACACGGGTCATCGCCGCCAAGCCGGCCAGCAGCGGCACGTTGGGGACGGCGCGCCCGACGTGCTTCAGCGCGATCTCGGTCGCGGCGAGCGTGCGGACGTGATACTGCTGCATGCCGTGTATCAGTCGGGTCAGGCCGAGCTCGGCGAAGTCGCGCGTCGAGTTGACCAGGATGAATCCCCTGGAGCGCAGCCCCGCGAAGACGTCGATGTGATGCAAGAGGCTCGGGTCCTGCACGATGACCGCATTGGGGTCGAGCACGGGCTCGCGCAGCCGGATCGGCTTGTCGTCCACACGGCAGAACGCCATCACCGGTGCACCCATGCGCTCGGAGCCGAAACTCGGGAACGCCTGCGCGTGCCGACCTTCGTGAAACGCCGCTACCGACATGAGCTCGGCACCGGACACGACGCCCTGACCGCCGCGGCCGTGAATGCGAACCTGAAACATCGAGAAGCTCCGTTTGCGTTGAATGACCATCGACCGCGACGCGAACATCGTTTGCG
>DATKLH010000213.1:0-4731 GCA_035542515.1 Casimicrobiaceae bacterium | reverse complement strand
TAGCTCCGCTGCCCGCGCGGGATCGCGAGTCATCACGCGCACGGGATGCCCCTCGGCCAGCAGCAGGCGCGCCGTTCGCTGGCCCAGCACGCCGCTGCCGCCGACGATCAGGATCATTCTTCCTGCCTCACGCCTTTCCATGGCGACAGAGTCTGCCCAGGCCCGCGGGCGCGGTACTTTACCAATGCTTAAGGATTCTGAAACCTGGCAGCGGCGGTGCCCGCGGGACGGCGAGCCACCGGGCCTTGCGCAAGGTCAAACCGCCAGGCGGATTCGCTGGACCCGCCGGGGCCATAGGCTAGAATCCGGGCAAAATTCCCCGCATCCGGAACCTCGTGCGCTCCGTATCTGGTCGCTAACCATGTCCCTGTACACGCTCGGCCTCAATCACTCGACCGCGCCGCTCGACGTGCGCGAGAAGGTGACTTTCGCGCCGGACTCCGTCTCGGACGCCTTGCGTGACCTGACCGGCGGCCGCCGGGTGAAGGAGGCGGCGATCCTCTCGACCTGCAACCGGACCGAGGTCTATTTCCGCGGCGGGGAACCCGAGAACGTCGTGCGCTGGATGGAAAGCGTTCACTCGCTGCCGGCGCGTTCGCTCGCGCCCTACGTCTACACGCTGCCGCAGCAACAAGCGGTCACGCACGCGTTTCGCGTCGCCAGCGGACTCGACTCGATGGTGCTCGGCGAGCCGCAGATCCTCGGGCAGATGAAGCACGCGGTGCGCACCGCCGAATCGGCCGGCTCGCTGGGACTGGTTCTCAATCGCCTGTTCCAGCGCACGTTTGCGGTCGCCAAGGACGTGCGCACGCAGACCGACATCGGCAGCGCGTCGATTTCCATGGCCGCAGCGGCGGTGAAGCTCGCCGAGCGCATCTTCCCGTCGATCGCCGAGCAGCGCCTGCTCCTGATCGGCGTGGGCGAGATGATCGAGCTCGCGGCCACGCACTTCGCGGCGCGCAGTCCCAAGGCCATGACGGTCGCGAATCGCACTCTGGAGCGCGGGCAGAAGCTCGCCGATCGCTTCGGCGCCGACGCGATCACGCTCAACGAGCTGACCGAGCGGCTGCACCAGTTCGACATCGTGATCACCAGCACGGCGAGCACGTTGCCGATCATCGGCAAGGGCACGCTCGAGCGGGTGATCAAGCAGCGTCGTCACTCGCCGGTGTTCATCGTCGATCTCGCGGTGCCGCGCGACGTGGAAGCTGAAGCGGCCGAGCTCGACGACGTGTTCCTCTACAGCGTCGACGACCTCGCGGGCATCGTCAAGGACAACCTCCAGATCCGCAAGGACTCGGTGGTGCAGGCCGAGCAGATGATCGCCGAGCAGACGGCGCATTTCCTGCGCTGGCTCGAGGGGCGCTCGGTGGTGCCGACCATCGCCGCGCTCAATGCGCATCACGACGCGTTGCGCCAGTCCGAGCTCGAACGGGCCAGGCGATCGCTCGCCAACGGCATGGCGCCCGAGCAGGTGCTCGAAGCCCTGGCGCGCAGCCTGACCAACAAGCTCTTGCACGCGCCGCTCGCCGCCCTCAACTCCGCAGGGGAAGCCGAGCGCGTCGAGCTGATGGCATCGTTGCAGCGCATCTACAAGCTGCCCGAGCCCGACGAGAATTAGCTCCGACGGGCAAAAGTTTCGCGAGCCGTTGATCACCTAGGCTCGCGATGTTCGTTCCGCCGGCTCGCACGATACTTTTGCCCGATTTGAAATCAGCGCGATCGGCCTGAGGCGGCTTCAGCGCCGATCGCGAACCAGAGGCAGGCCCGTGTGCGCATCGACTGCCTGCCTGCGCGCAACGCGGTTTTCGAATGCTTGTGATGAAAGCGTCGCTCCGTACCAAACTCGAACAACTCGAAAGCCGCGTCGCGGAGCTCAACGCCTTGCTCGCGTCCGAGGACGCAACGCGTGACCTCGATCGCTACCGCACGCTCACCAAGGAGCACGCGGACATCGGAGCCGTGGTCGATCGGTTTCGCGACTATCGCCAGGCGGAGTCGGATCTGTCCGCCGCGGACGACCTTGCGCAGGACCCGGAGATGCGCGAGTTCGCCGAGGAGGAACGCTCCTCCGCCCGCGCGCGCATGGAAACCATCGGCAGCGAACTGCAGGCGATGCTCCTGCCGCGCGATCCCAACGACGAGCGCAATGTCTTCCTCGAAATCCGCGCCGGCACCGGCGGCGAGGAATCGGCGCTGTTCGCGGCCGACCTGTTCCGCATGTATTCGCGTTTCGCCGAGCGCCAGGGCTGGAAGGTCGAGATCGTGTCGGCCTCGCAATCGGACCTCGGCGGCTACAAGGAAGTGATCGCGCGCATCGTCGGGCAGGGCGCTTACGCACGCCTCAAGTTCGAGTCGGGCGGACATCGCGTTCAGCGCGTTCCGGCGACCGAGGCGCAGGGACGCATTCACACCTCGGCTGCGACCGTCGCCGTGCTGCCCGAAGCGGACCCGGTCGCCGATATCTCGATCAATCCCGCCGACCTGCGCATCGATACGTTTCGCGCGTCGGGCGCCGGCGGGCAGCACGTCAACAAGACCGATTCGGCGGTTCGTATCACGCACCTGCCGACCGGCATCGTCGTGGAGTGCCAGGACGATCGATCGCAACACCGTAACCGCGCACAGGCGATGTCGGTGCTCGCCTCGCGACTGGTGGATCAGGAGCGCCGCGAGCGCGCGCAGAAGGAAGCGGCGCATCGCAAGAGCCTCATCGGATCGGGCGATCGCAGCGAGCGCATCCGCACTTACAATTTTCCGCAGGGACGTGTCACCGATCACCGCATCAACCTCACCCTCTACAAGATCGACGCGATCATGGATGGCGATCTGTCGGAGCTGCACGCGGCGCTTGCGCAGGAGTTCCAGGCGGAGCAACTCGCTGCGCTTGCCGGCGAGGACGCTTGACGGCGTTCACGCATCGCTACGTCCTCGGTGCGGCCCTCTACGATGCGGGGCTGCGCGTGCTGCGACGCAGGCTCTGGCCGCGCGTCGCGTTCGTCGTCGCTGCGCTGCTCTTGATTGCGATCCTCGGAAATTTCGCGCAAGACCCGATGATCCTGGCGATCGCCCTCACGGCGCTGTTCATCGTTGGCGCAGTCGTGACGATGGCGGTGATGCGCATGCAGTCGCGCCGTCAAGCGATGCTCACGCGTTTCGGAGGACACAGCGCAGAGGTGACCATCGACGACCAGGGCGTACGTATCGTGCTGCCGGAGCAGGAAGGGTTTCGGCGCTGGTCGTTGTTGCGGCAGCTATGGTGTGGCAAAGACGTGTGGATCCTCTCCTGGCATGGCGCTTCCGATCCGGTGCTGTTGCCCGCGGCGATCTTCGCCGGCGAAGCCGGCGCGTTCACACGCGCCAAGGCGACCGAGGCGGGTGCGCGCGTGCGCGACGTTTGAATGGCGAGTCGATGACAAACGTCGGAACCGACGCTGCCACTCCGACACCATGGCGGCTCACCGAGCGCATCGCGCTGCGCGAGCTCACACGTTCCGACGGCGCGCAATTGCATCGCCTGGATCGCGATCCGACGGTGATGCGTTACATCCGCGACGGGCGCACCGCATCGCGCGCCGAAGTCGAAGAGCGGATGCGCCGAAGTATTGCGGCCTACCGCTTGTATCCCGGCCTTGGGCGGTGGTATGCGCAACGCCGTGACACGGGCGGGTTCATCGGCTGGTTCGTGCTCAACTACATTCCGCGCACCGTGGAGGTCGAGGTCGGCTATCGCTTGCTGCCCGAGGCCTGGGGACAGGGTTACGCGACCGAAGGCGCGACGGATCTCGTGCGCTACGGCTTCCACGACCTGGGCTTGCGGCGCATCATCGGCATCACTCATCCCGACAACCTGGCATCGCAGCGCGTGCTGCAGAAGGCGGGGTTGCACGACCGCGGGTGGGGGCGCTACTACGATCACGATGTGCGTCTGTTCGTCGCGGAGCGATGAACGCTCGCAGTGATGCATCGATCACGGTACGGCAGGCGCTGGTCCAGTCGGGACTGGTGCCGCTCGATGCACAGGTCCTACTCGCGCATGCGCTGAACGTCGATCGCGCATGGCTCGCCGCGCATGCGACCGATCCGCTGGATGTCGACGTTGCACAGCGGTTCTTCGAGCTCGCTCGCCGACGACGCGAAGGCCACCCGGTCGCCCATCTCACGGGCCGACGCGAATTCTGGTCGCTCGATCTATGCGTCACCCCCGACGTCCTCATTCCGAGGCCCGAAACCGAGGCGCTGGTCGAGTGCGCGCTCGCGCGCCTGCCCAAGGATCGTGCACTGCGCGTGCTCGATCTTTGCACCGGATCGGGCGCGATCGCGCTGGCGCTCGCACGCGAGCGCCCGAACGCGCGCATCACCGCCAGCGACGCTTCCGCGGCCGCGTTGGTCGTCGCGCGCGAAAACGCTCAGCGGCTTGGCGTCGCGAACGTCGCGTTCGTCGAGTCCAACTGGTATGCGGCCTTGGCGCCGGAGCGCTACGACATGATCGTGTCCAATCCGCCGTATATCGCGCAGAACGATCCCCACTTGTGCGAGGGCGACGTGCGTTTCGAGCCGCGTTCCGCGCTCGTATCGGGGCCCGATGGCCTGGACGCGCTGCGCATCATCGTCGCGGATGCGCCGCAGCGTTTGATGGCCGGCGGGTGGTTGATCGTGGAGCACGGCTACGATCAGGCCGACGCGGTTCGAGCGCTGTTCGCTGGCGCCGGACTCGAAGACATCGCCTCG
>DATKLH010000212.1:0-7181 GCA_035542515.1 Casimicrobiaceae bacterium | reverse complement strand
GATCGAACGCGCGCGCTCCACACTGATCTTCACCAACGTCCGCTCTGCCACCGAGATCTGGTATCAGGCGCTGCTCGAGGCGCGACCGGATTGGGCCGGACAGATCGCGCTGCATCACGGGTCGCTCGAACGTGAAGTGCGCGACTGGGTCGAGGAAGGCTTGCGGACACACAAGCTGCGCGCGGTGGTGTGCACGTCGAGCCTCGACCTGGGCGTCGACTACACGCCGGTGGACCAGGTTCTGCAGATCGGAAGCCCGAAGGGCGTTGCGCGGCTTTTGCAGCGTGCGGGCCGCAGCGGGCACCAACCCGGCGCGCTGTCGCAGGTGACGGTGGTGCCCACGCAAGCGCTCGAGCTGGTCGAAGCCGCTGCGGCGCGTGAGGCCGCGCACGAACGGCGGATCGAGCCGCGCATTCCGCTCGCCAAGCCGCTCGACGTGCTGGTCCAGCACATCGTGACGGCTGCCCTGGGCGGTGGCGTGCGGCCCGAAGAGCTGCTTGCGGAAGTTCGCACCACGCATGCGTACCGTGACCTGAGCGACGACGAATGGCGCTGGGCGATGGACTTCGTGGTCCACGGCGGCGCGAGCCTCAACGCCTATCCCGAATATCGGCGCGTCGTGATCGATGCCGACGGTGTGGCACGGGTACCCGACGCGCAGATCGCGCGACGGCATCGCGCGCAGATCGGGACCATCGTGTCGGATGCGAGCATCACCGTGCAGTTGCGCAACGGCGCGAAGCTCGGCCACGTCGAGGAATCGTTCGTGGCGCGCATGAAGCCCGGCGATTGCTTCGTGTTCGCCGGACGCGTGCTCGAATTCGTGCGCGTGCGCGAGATGACGGCGTGGGTCAAGCTTGCGCCTGCACGATCGGCGGTGGTCACCCGATGGATGGGCGCGAAGATGCCGCTGTCGTCCTTGCTCGCCGATCGTACGCGCCGATTGATCGCGCAGGCGAAGCGCGAGGTGTTCGACTCTCCCGAGCTCGCACTGGTGCGTCCGTTGCTCGAGCTCCAGGCGCGCTGGTCGGCGCTCCCCGACAATCGCGAATGGCTGATCGAACGGGTGAGGCTGCGCGATGGCCATTATCTGTTCTTCTATCCGTTCGAGGGCCGTCTCGCGCACCTGGGACTCGCAACGCTCTTTGCGTATCGGCTTTCGCGCACGGTGCCGCGCAGCTTCAGCATCATGATCAACGATTACGGCTTCGGGCTGGTTTCGGCCTTGCCGCTTGAACTTTCGTTGCACACGCTCGGCACGCTGCTCGCCGCCCCGGACGTGGAGGCCGACATCCTCGCCGGACTGAATGCAGCGGAGCTCGGCCGACGTCAGTTCCGCGAGATCGCGCGCGTCGCGGGGCTCGTGTTCCAGGGGTTTCCGGGACAACCGCAGTCGAGCCGGCGCCTTCAGGCGTCGAGCGGCCTGCTGTGGGACGTGTTCAACGAATACGATTCCGGCAATCTCCTGCTGCGCCAGGCGACGCGCGAGGTTCTCGAACGACAGCTCGAAGCGCCGCGGATGCATGCCGCACTCGCGCGCCTGCGCGGTTGCCGCGCGGTGCTGACCGACCCGAAGCGGCCCACGCCGTTTGCGTTTCCGCTGATGGTGGAGATGTTCCGCGACAAGCTCAGCACCGAAGCACTCGAAGAGCGGGTGGCGCGCATGGTCGCCACGCTGGAAGCAGCGGCGCAGAAATCGGATTGAGCCGTCGGCGCACAACGTTTCCGCCGAGCCGGTCCCACCGCATATCTGGTTACAACTCGCAACGCCTCCGGCGTCGGCGTTCTGACACTCTGCATCGTTGAACGGCCATGGGTCCGGCTTTCGGAGGCGGCATGCGAACGGTACATCGACTGCCACATCACCGCGAATGGCTCAATGCGCTCGAATGGCTCCTGGTCGTGGCCGGTGCTGTCGCGCTGGCCGCTTTCTCGATTGTTACGCTGAGCCAGGCTTACGGCGTGCTGGCAGGCATGCTGTAGTAGAACCGATCTTGAAGCGGCCCCTCACCCTAGCCCTCTCCCCGCGGTGCGGGGAGAGGGAATGTTAGTTGGGTGCCTTGCCGCTCTTGCCGCGCTGCGCGGAGAGGGACTCGTTAGGTTGGATGCCCTGCTCCTCTTCCCGCGCTGCGCGGAGAGGCACTTGTTAGGTTGGATGCCCAGCTCCTCTTCCCGCGGCGCGCGGAAAGGGAGTCGCTAGATTGGTTGCCTTGCCGCTCGCGCGACAGCGGAGCACCTGGATACCTCGCCCCGCTTGCGGGGAGAAGTCGCGTGGCGCGTAAGCGGCGCGCGGGTGAGGGGCATGAATCGATTTCGAGATAGGTTCTAGCGCGACCAGCCGACCAGGAACCCGCGCGGATCCTTCGTGATCGCCACCGATGCGATGTAGGCGAACACGACGATCGCGGCAACCGCAGCGCTTGCCCGAACGCGGCGCGTGCGACCGTACTTGAGCGCAATGCTGCCCAGGACGATGTAGACGATGAGTCCGACGATCTTCGCCGTGAGCCAGGGCGTTGCCAACGGTGACAGGCGCGCGATCCATGCCAGTGCGATCGCAGCGACCAGCAGTGTCGTGTCCACGACATCACGCGATACGCGGGCAATACGGCTGCTCGCCCACCCCGCTCCGGTTGCGGACCCGAGCGCTCGCGCGATGAAGCCGGTGATCGAGAGGATGACCGCCGTGACGTGAATCAGCTTCCAGGTCGTGTAGTCCATTGTGCAAGCGGATCGCAAACGCGTTCGACGCGGCGGGGGCACGCGTGAAAAGAGTGGAGGCGACGGGACTGCGGCAGAGCGCGCAAGCATCCGCGCGCATCTGCGGACCAGCAAGATGCGATCGTACTTTTCAGCCGGGCTTGCCGTCCACCCGTGGACTGGTAAGCACCGGCCAGTAGCGCACGGCATAGATGCCGAATCCCAGGGACCACAGGCTCGCACCGCAGATGACGGTACCGATGTAGTGCGCCGGCGCGAAGAGCGGACCGAAGACGCGCACCACTGCTGCCAGCGCGATGGCAACGAACGCTGCGACCTCGAATCGATCGGTGGTCAGCATGCGCCCGGTGTGGCCGCGAGCGGTCCGCACCATCATGCCGATGGTCAGGCCGCCGATCGCACCTACGGTGAGCGCATGCGTCGCAAGCGACGGCGACACGAGCCCGGCCGTCGCGAAAGCGCGCAACGCAAGGTGGATCGCGATCCAGCCGTAGGCGACATGCAGCACCCACACCAGCGGCACGCGGGTGGTATTCCACGGACGCCACAACAGGAGCCGAGACAACTGCGCTGCAGCGCACGCCGCCAGGACGACCAAGAGCAATTTATCGGGAACGCGCGCCAGGTCGGCGACCAGGACGGCGAGCGTGGTTCCGAGCACGCTTCGCTCGAGCCACGGCTTGCGCACCGCGCCGCAGCCCGGCACGCCGTTGTTGCTGAACATGGGAATGACGCGGCCGCCCATCACCGTCATGATGAACAGGATCACGTCGAGCGCCAGCTGGATGCCAGCCCATGCGGGCAGCGGTGCGACATGAAGCTGATCGAGATGCACTGCGAGCACCGCGAACCCGATCAACGCGAGCAGACCCACGAAGAAGTAGTTGCGGCGATTGGCGCTGTGCGCGAGCGGGATGGCGATGGCGTAGGCGACGGCGAAGGGAAACAGAACGTTCACGATCGCGGCAGCAACGGGGAACGGCGTCAGCACCAGCACGCGTCCTGCGACCCACAGCGCAAACAGGATGGCGAGGCCGCGACCGGTTGGCGTGGGCTTCTGCGTCCAGTTGCGTACTGCGGTGAACAGGAAGCCGGCGAGCACCGCGAATGTGTAGCCGAAGAGCATTTCGTGCGCGTGCCACAGCGGCCCGCTCAGGTACGGACGCGGCAGCCAGCCCGCATATTGCGCGGCCCACAACGCGATCGACAGACACGCGAACGCGCTGGCGCCGAGATAGAACGGACGGAAGCCGAGCTGCCACAGCGCGAATCCCTGCCGGGGCGGGTGCGCCGGCGACGATTTCTGGAGGACCAGCGGCTCGGCCACTGTCACTGCACCAGCGGGTTGGCCTGCTCTGCGCCGCGAGCACGCTCGGCGTTGCGCAACACCTCGACGTATTGCGCGAGAGCTCGCTGCCACGATTGCTGTGCCATGCGCATCGCGACCTGACCCTGCACGTGCTCGAACGGAACGCGTTGTCCGGGGATGCGCCGGTCGACCGCGACGATGTGGAATCCGAAGCGCGTATTGACGAGCGTCGGAAGAACGCCGGCGGCGTCGCTGCCGAACAGCACGCGTTCGAACTCGGGCACGCATTCGCCGCGAACGAGTTGGCCAAGCGAGCCGTCCTGGGCGCCCGAAGGGCAGTTCGAAAGCTCCCGCGCGCGCAAGGCGAAGCGCTCCGGAAAGCGACGCAGCTCCTGCAGCGTCGCTTCGGCCTTGCGGCGCAAAGGATCGATGGGTGTGCCCGGCGTCACGGCAAACAGGATGTGGCGTGCCGCCGCCATCTCGCCGGCAACGAAGGCATCGGGATGAGCGTCGTACCAGCGACGGCACTCTTCCGTCGATGGCGCGGGCACGCTCACCTCGCGATCGAGGAGCGCCTCGATCGCAGCAGTCCGCGCACTTTCGTCGTCATCCTCGACGCACAGGCCCACCAGGATCGCGCGCCGGTGCAGCAGCGCTTGAATGTCCTGCACGCGGGCGTCGGACTGCGAAGCGTCGGGGCGGCTCATCGCGACCTCACGACCTGATAGGGACGAACGACGTAGTACAGCGTCGCGAATCCGCTCCAGATGTGCACGAGCCGGGTGAACGGAAACACCAGGAAGATGGTGAACCCGAGCAGCAGATGCGCGCGGAATACCCAGTCGACCTCGTTGACCACGTCGGCGGCGCCACCGCGGAAGGTCACGATCGATTGGACATAAGTCATCAGCTTGAGCATCTCGCCCCCGTCGCGATGCTGCGCCGACACGGTGATCGAGTACAGGCCCAGCAGCAGTTGCGCGAGCAACAGCACGAGCACGACGATGTCCATCGGCCGGCTGTTGGCGCGAACGCGCGCATCGGTGAGGCGGCGCTGCATGAGCAGCAGCAGGCCCGCCAGGCAGATCACGCCCGCAACACCGCCGGCGACCATGGCAACCATCTGCTTGGCAGGCGCCGACAGGCCGATCGCGTGCCACACGCTCACCGGCGTCAGCAGGCCGACGAGGTGGCCGAAGAAGATCCCGAGGATGCCGATGTGAAACAGATTCGAGCCCCAGCGCAGCTGGGCGCGACGCAGAAGCTGCGATGAATCGCTCTTCCACGTGTACTGCTCGCGATCGAAGCGGACGAGGCTCCCGAGGAAGAAGACCGCGAGCGCCAGGTACGGGTAGAGCCCGAATGCGAATTGATGCAGGTAGCCGGATGCGTCCATGTCGTGGCTCCGCTATGCGCCTTTTTTCACGAACCGGATCGGCTTGGCCGCCGCGTTGTTGTCGCGCGCGTCGCCGCAGCCAAGGCCGAACAGCACCGGCGCCTCGACCCATTCCTCGTCGAGCGTCTTGCTGTCGTTTTCGTCGGCTGCCTGTGGCTGAGCCGCGAGAGCGTCTTCGCCCGCGATCTCGAGGAGCGCTCCCAGGATGGCGGCGTAGGGCGACTGCCGCTTGACCAGTGCATCGCCGATGGCGCGCAACAGATGCGCGCAATCGACGAGCATTTCGCGCACTTCGACGTACGGACGCGTCGACAGGTATTCGAGCAGCACCGGAAGATGATCGGGAAGCTCGCGCGTGGAAAGCTGCAGGCCGCCGCGCTGATAGATGTCGACCAGGTCCACCATGGCCTGTCCGCGATCGCGCGAGTCGCCATGGACATGCTCGTAGAGATTGAGCGATGTCGCACGTCCACGGTCGAACAGCGCGACGTACTGCTCCTGCAACTCGAGCAGGTCGGCATGCTCGAGCGTCTGGATCAGCGCCTCGACGCGCGCGCGGTCGGCGCGGGTGATGCGGCGATCGGCGGCGACGATGCTACGGATCTCGCCGAGCGCTTCCTGCAGATGCTCGTCGGGATACGACAGCAGTGCCGCGAAAGCCTTCAGCACGGCACCTTCGCCGCTTTCCCGCCTCGGCGCCGGAATTCCGCCGCGCCCCCTTTGCCTCGAGCTCATGACACCCGCTCCTTGATCGGAATCACCTTCTTCTTGGCGCCAAACAGGCTCGACGTGGTCTGGCCATCCGAGCAACCGTTGCCGAACGAGAACCCGCAGCCGCCGCGCAAGTCGTAGGCGTTCTCGGCGTACTCGCGGTGCGTAGTGGGGATGACGAAGCGGTCTTCGTAGTTCGCGATGGCCATGTAGCGGTACATGTCCTCGACCTCGCCCACCGACAGACCCACCTGCTTGAGCACTTGCGCGTTCTCGCGTCGCTCGACGTGGCGATCGCGCATGAACGCACGCATCGCGAGCATCCGCTCGAGCGCTCGCGCGACCGGCTCTTCGTCTCCGGCGGTGAGCAGATTCGCGAGATATCGCAACGGGATGCGCAGCGATCGCACGTCGGGCAATGCACCGAAGGTTCCGACATCGCCGGAATTCGCCGCGCTGTTGATCGGCGACAGCGGTGGCACGTACCACACCATCGGCAGCGTGCGGTACTCGGGGTGCAGCGGCAGCGCGACTTTCCAGTCCACCGCCATCTTGTAGACCGGCGAGCCCCTGGCGGCTTCCAGCCACGCCTCGGGTACGCCGTCGCGACGGGCTTGCGCGATCACTTCGGCGTCGTTGGGATCGAGGAACAGCGACAACTGTGCCCTGTAGAGCTCCTTGTCATCGGCCACCGATGCCGCCTGCTCGATACGGTCCGCGTCATAGAGCAGCACGCCGAGGTAGCGGATGCGACCCACGCAGGTTTCGGAGCACACGGTCGGCTGGCCGGCTTCGATGCGCGGATAGCAGAAGATGCACTTCTCGGCCTTGCCGGTGGACCAGTTGTAGTAGATCTTCTTGTAGGGGCAGCCCGAGACGCACATGCGCCAGCCGCGGCACTTCTCCTGGTCGATCAGGACGATGCCGTCCTCTTCGCGCTTGTAGATCGAGCCCGACGGGCACGAGGCGACGCAGCTCGGGTTGAGGCAGTGCTCGCACAGGCGCGGCAGGTACATCATGAACGTGTTCTCGAACTCGCCGTAG
>DATKLH010000211.1:0-3657 GCA_035542515.1 Casimicrobiaceae bacterium | reverse complement strand
ACGAAGATCGTGGCGATGAACGTCGCAACCAGCATGCCGCCCAGCACGCCGGTACCCATCGATTCGCGCGAGGCCGCGCCGGCGCCGGTCGCGAAAGCGAGCGGCATCACGCCGAGCACGAAGGCGAGCGAAGTCATCACGATGGGGCGAAAGCGCAGGCGCGCCGCTTCGAGCGCGGCTTTGCTCCTGTCCATGCCGTCGCGGTACATCTGCGCGGCGAACTCGACGATCAGGATCGCGTTCTTCGCGGCGAGCCCGATCAGCACGAGCAGCCCGATCTGGAAATAGATGTCGTTGCTGAAGCCGCGCAACCATACGGCGATCAGCGCACCGAGCAATCCGAACGGCACGGCGAGCAACACTGCCACCGGCAGCGACCAGCGCTCGTAATTCGCCGAAAGAATCAGGAACACCATGATGATCGCAAAGCTGAACGCGATCACCGACGCCGATCCGATGCGCTTTTCCTGATAGGCCTGCCCGGTCCATGCCATCGTGTAACCGGTTGGCAATGCTCGTGCGGCCGTCTCCTCGACCGCCGTGATCGCCTGTCCCGAGCTGTACCCGGGCGCCGAATTGCCGAGCAGCTTCGCGGCGATGAAGCCGTTGTAGCGATCGAGCTGATCGGCTCCCACCACGTGGCGGATCGAGAGCAGCGTCTTGAGCGGAATCATCTCCTGCGTGGTCGCCGATCGCACGTACACTTCGCCAAGATCGCCGGGTTGCGCGCGATACGCCGCCTCGGCCTGCAGGAGCACACGGAAGGTGCGTCCGGAACGGTTGAAGTCGTTCACATAGAGCGTTCCCACCGTGCTCTGCAGGGAATCGAAGATGTCGCTGATCGGCACACCCAGCGCGAGCGCCTTCTCGCGATCGACGTCGACCTGCAGTTGCGGCACCGAAGGCCGGAAGAACGTGTTGAGACCGGTGAGCTCGGGTCGCTTGCGTAGCTCGCCGAGGAACTGCTGCACCACTTCGTTGAGCTTGCGCGGATCGCCGGTGGTGCGATCCTGGACATAGACTTCGAACCCGCCCGCGGTGCCGAGCCCGCGGATCGGCGGCGGATTGAACGCCAGCACGATCGCGTCGCGCAGCGCAGCGGCGCGTCCCATCACGTATCCGGTCAGTTGCTGCGCGGAGATCGAGCGGTCGTGCCAGGGCTTGAGCGTGATGAACGTGGTTGCGGCGTTGGTCTTGTTGCCGCCCCCGATCAGGTCGAAGCCGGTGACCACGAAAGCGTGTTCGACGGCGGGATTCTCGCGCACGAGTTGCTGGACGCTGTCGCCGACCTTCGCGGTACGCGAGAGCGCCGCCCCGTCGGGGAGGATGATGGAGCCGAAGATGTAGCCCTGATCTTCCGGCGGAACGAAGCTCGTGGGCACGGCGCGGAACAGAATGATCGCGGTCGCGATCACCGCGGCGAAGAGGAGCAGGCTGATGACGGCGTGCCGCAACGACAAGCCGACGCCACCGAGATAACGCCGCGTCACCCATGCGAAGCCGCTGTTGAACGGCCGGAACAGCCGCGCCTCCTGGTGCTGCGGCTTGAGCAGCAGCGCGCACAGCGCCGGCGTGAGAGTCAGCGCCGAGATCCCGGAGATGGTGACCGCGGTTGCGACGGTCACCGCGAATTGCTGATAGAGCTTGCCCGCAAGGCCGCCGAGGAACGCGACCGGGATGAACACTGACAACAGCACCAGTTCGATCGCGATGATCGCGCCGGTGACCTCGCGCATCGACTCGATCGCTGCTTCCTTGGGGGTGAGCTTGCGCTCCGCCATCAGGCGTTCGACGTTCTCCAGCACGACAATCGCGTCGTCCACGACGATGCCGGTCGCCAGCACGATCGCGAACAGCGTCAGCGTATTGATCGTGAAGTGGAAGAGGTACAGGCCGGCAAAGGCACCCACCAGCGACACCGGAACGGCGATGATCGGGATGAGCGTGGCGCGCCAACTCTGCAGGAACACGAACACCACGGCGATCACCAGCGCCGCGGCGATGAGAAGCGTCTTGATGACCTCGTTGATCGACTCCTCGACGAACCGGGTGGTGTCGAACGGAATGAGCCAGCTCACGCCCTGCGGGAAGCTCTTGGCGAGCTCGGTCATGGTCGCGCGGCCCGCCTGCGCGACTTCGAGCGCGTTGGCGCCCGACTGCAGGAACACGGCGATGCCGATGGTGGGCTGGCCGTCGAGCGAAGTTGCCGCGTCGTAACTGACCGCGCCGAGCTCCACGCGGGCAACGTCACGGATGCGCAGCGTCCCTCCGGGTCCGCTCGAGCGCAGCACGATGTTGCCGAACTCGTCGGGCTCGATGAGACGTCCGCGCGTGGTGACGGTGTAGACGAGCTGCTGGTCGGATATCGCGGGCTCCTGGCCGATCTTGCCCGCGGCGTACTGGTTGTTCTGCGCGCGGATCGCGTTGGCGATGTCGGTGGTGGTGAGCCCGAGCTGCGCCATGCGATCCGGCCGCAGCCAGATGCGCATCGAGTAGTCGCGTGCACCGAAGATCGTCGCATCCGCGATGCCCGGCGTGCGGCGCAGCTCGTCGAGCACGTTGATGGTCGCGTAATTCGACAGGAACAGCGTGTCGTAGCGCGGATCGTCCGAGCGCAGCGAGATGACGTACAGGATGTCGGTGGAGCGCTTCTGCACCGTCACGCCGGTTCGGCGCACGTCGTCGGGCAGGCGGGGTAGCGCGATCTGCACGCGATTGTTGGTGTCGATCACCGCGCGATTGACGTCGGCCCCGACTTCGAACGTGCACGTGATGGTCAGGGTGCCGTTGGACGCCGACGTCGAGGCGAAGTAGACGAGATTCTCGACGCCGGAAAGCTGCTCCTCGATCGGCGCCGCGACGGTGCGGGCCAGCGTCTCGGCGCTTGCGCCAGGATAGCTCGCGGTGATGGTGACGGTGGGTGGCGCGATCTCCGGATACTGCGCGACCGGCAGCACCTTGAACGCGATGATCCCCGCGAGGACGAAGATGATCGACAGCACGCCCGAGAAGATCGGGCGATTGATGAAAAAGCGTGACATGGGATTATCGATGCAAAAGGCGCTTCAAACCGATGCTGCCGCAACCTGACCTTCGCGTTGCGCCTTTTGAGGTAGCGCGCGAAAGTTTCGCAAGCCCGTACAAGCTAGCGCCCTGAATCTGGAATCCGTCGGCTTGCAGGCTACTTTCGCCCGATATGAATGCACGTCGGCCGCCTTGGGACGGGCCTTCGGCGCCCGACCGACAAAAGCACGCCCCGAGGAAAAGAGTATGTCGGCGCCCGCCGGCAATAGCACCAAACGCCGCGACTGGCGCAACCGGCAATGTCCTATGCGTATCTCTTCGCATGACGGAGAACGTGAACGCGACGCTCCTTACTTGGGTGCAGCATTTGTGCCGGCCGGGGAGCTTCCGCTCGGTCCGCGCGGCGCCGCATTCTCGCGCTGCTCCTGCGGTTTGACGCCGGGTTGTGTCGCGTTACCCGTGCCGGCGCTCGCCGCAGTCGACGGCGGCGCGCTTGGCGCAGTTCCGTACGCGCCGCCGGAGGCCGGCTGCGTGCCCTGTGCAGTCGCGGCGCTTTGCACAAGCTGCGCGTTCACCGCGATTCCCGGGCGCACCTTGACGAGGTTGTCGACGATGACGCGATCGCCCGCCTTG
>DATKLH010000210.1:0-2808 GCA_035542515.1 Casimicrobiaceae bacterium | reverse complement strand
TCAATCTGTTCGACGAAGCGCCTACACCGCTCGCACGCAGGTTGGTGCAGCCGCCATCGATCACCGTCGAGCCGAGCGACAACAGCTACCTCGCCATCGTCGGATTCGAAGCGGCGCGCGACCAGGACGTCGTCGAAGCCGGGCTGCGACTGGTGGCGGAGCACCGCGCGGCAGCGCAGGCCGATCCGCTGGGTGAGCAACGCGCGAAGTCGCTGGCATCGGCATTTCCGGCGCGTCGCGCGCCCGACCGCATCGCATTCGCCGGCGACGCGGACGCATTGTGCGATATCGCCGGCCCATCGTGCCTTGCCGACTCCGCGCGCCGCGGCGAGGAGATCCGCGAGATGCTCGACGCGAACGCGGTGCTCGTCGCGCGCTACGAATCGATTCAGCGCATGAGCGGGTATGCCAACACCGCCGCCGTCGACGTGTATCGCTGGTTGCTCGCACCCAGCTCGTTCCACGCGACGTTCAACCTGCTGCTGGCCCGCGCAGCCCTCGACGCACAACACTCGCACCTCGATCGCGCGCTCGATTTCCTCGCACGCGACATGGCGTTCTGGAGACGCGTCATGGCGAGTGGAAGTCCGCTGGTCGACGTGCAGATCGCGGCACGCGCCTTCACATCGGAAGTCGGCTTGCTGAGCGAGATCATCGCCGCGCCATCCATCGACATCGCACCCCGCGCCGCGAGACTGCGAGCGATGCTTGCTCCGTTGCAGGCCGACGAATTCGACCTGTCGCGCACGCTGGAACGCGAGTTCGAAGTGCGCGCGTTGACGCTCTCCGACCTCGGCGCGCTGGCGCGCCGCAGCCCGGCGGAGGCACTGCCCGAGGCCGTGCCGCACTGGCTGGTGCCATTGCTCTACAAGCGGCAAGCAACGGTCAATCGAACCGCGGCGCTGTACGAGCGGATGCAACTGGTCGCGCATGCTCGGCCCGGCGAATTCGAGCGCCGGCGTACCGAGCTCGATGCATTCGTGCGCGAGCAGGAAGATCCCGACTACCACTGGATCTACGATCCGGTCGGCAAGGCCGTCAGCGCGTCGACGCCGCTGCTGATCGACGCGATCGCGGCGTCGTTCGATCTTGCCGCGTACGTCAATCTCGTTCGAGCGAGCCTGGAGCTTCGGCTTGCCGCGGTCGGCGATGCGGACGTGGAGATCTTCTTGCTGCGCGCCGCGCCGGAGACGCGCAACCCTTACAGCGGCCTGCCGTTCTCGTGGGACCCGAACACGCGCACCCTGTCGTTCGGTGCGGCGTCCGCTGCTTCGCGTGACCTTGGTATCACCGAGGTGCGATTGGTTCGCTGATGCGCAAGCACATCGCGCATTAGAATGACCGCTGCATTTGCAGCCGGGAGGCACATGACCCAGGACGAGCAGAAGAAGGCCGTTGCCAAGGCCGCGATGAAATACGTCGTCGACGATGCATGGATCGGCGTGGGCTCGGGCTCGACCGCGAACTACTTCATCGACGAACTCGCCGCGCGCAAGGCATGGATCAAAGGCGCAGTGTCGAGCTCGGAGAAAAGCACCGCGCGCCTGCGCTCGCACGGCATCGAGGTCGAAGACCTCAACAACGTGAGCGATATCCCGGTATACGTCGACGGGGCCGACGAAGTCACCCGCCAGGGCGCGATGGTCAAGGGAGGCGGCGGAGCGTTGACGCGGGAGAAGATCGTCGCGGCGGTCGCGAGCCGGTTCGTTTGCATCGTCGATGGCAGCAAGCTCGTGCCGCGCCTCGGTGCATTTCCGGTTCCCATCGAGGTCATTCCGATGGCGCGCAGCTACGTCGCGCGCGAGATCGTCCGCCGTGGCGGGAAACCCGCCTGGCGCATGGGCTTCACCACCGACAACGGCAACGTGATCCTCGACGTGTCGGGATGGTCGCCGGAGGATCCCGCGGCCCTGGAGCGTGAGCTCGACGGCATTGCAGGCGTGGTGACCGTCGGCCTGTTCGCGCGGCGCGGAGCCGACACGATCCTGATCGGGCGCGACGACGCCGTCGAGACGTTGAAACCCTCGCCCTGAACTGCCCGGACCGCGTAGGACGACACACCATCGCCGTGTGGCCGAATTCCTACGTCAAAACGGCGCGGCCGCCTATGGCCCTGCTCATGACGCATGCATATCCTGCGAGCTCTTGCGGCCGCGCGTGGTTAGCCCTTGCCTCCGCCGTCCGGCACCGATTCAGCGACATCCCAAGTGACCGATCCCGCGCCCACCCGCGTCTTCGATGGAGCGTCCGCGCGGCCGCCCGCCTTCGACATCGGATGGATCGACTGCGCCGAGGACGCCACCTCGGCCGGCCGGTCGACTTCCGCATCGCGCTCTTCGGGCTCGAACGGCCGAGCCGCAACCGCGCCCGATGACGTTGGCGCGGCAGCGATCCCAGCGCTCGCGACCGCGCCACCGATCGATCGTACGTCGATGGCGCCGCGCGCGTGGTGGTCGCGACGCGCTGGCCGCTCGACCGCGCAAGCAAGCGAAACGCGCACACGGACCTCCGCATCCCCGAGTGCCGGCGATCCCGCGCGGTTTCCATGGCGCAACGAAGCGACGTTCCGGCGCCTGGTGCTGCTCGGCCTGGTGCTGGTCCAGACCTATCTCGCGACCAGCCTCATGGCCGCGGTGCTGCCGAACCACGGCACGCACCCGCTCGAAGTCGCGATGCTGGCGCTGTTCGCGATCCTGTTCGGTTTCGTCTGCGGCGGGTTCTGGACCGCCATCGCCGGGTTCGTGCTGCTCCTGCCGCCGGGCGATCGTCATTTCATCTCGCGAACCGCCGCGGGCGATGCGCCCATCG
>DATKLH010000209.1:0-8243 GCA_035542515.1 Casimicrobiaceae bacterium | reverse complement strand
GCCACGTGCTGCACATGCTCCAGCGCATGATCGCGCGTCCCAAGCTGCCGCGCGCGCGTGCGACCAACCTGCGGGAGTTCCTCGAGGCGGCCGACGCGTTCATCCCGCGCCGCTCGCTGGTCTTCGTCGTCTCGGACTTCATCACCGCGCCGGGTTGGGCCAAGGCGCTTGCCTACCTCAGTCAGCGCCACGAAGTGCTCGCCGTGCGCCTGTACGACCCGCTCGAGCAGCAATTGCCAGATCTCGGTCTGCTGCTCATGCAGGACGCCGAAACCGGCGAGCAGATCTTCGTCGATACGCACGATCGAGGCTTCCGCCGGCGCTTCGCACGCGAAGCGCAGCGGCGCGAAACGGAATTGCGCGCGGCGTTCACGAGCGCCGCGGTCGATGCGCTCGAGCTTTCGACCCAGGACGACCTGGTCGACGCGATCCTGCGCTTTGCCGATCTGCGCAAGCAGCGCAGCCGTCTCGCCACCGGCGGCGGATTGCCGGCGCATCTCAATCCGGCCAGTGCGGCGCGCTAGTGTTCCGTTCCGGAGATGACTTGCCAAACTACCGGACCGGAGGCGCGAACGTTCGTGCAAAAGTGGACGATGCTGAACCGACGCGTTTTGCACAACGAACGACTGATTCGCCGCGCTGACCATGACGTTCCTCTGGCCTGAGCTGCTCTGGTCCCTGGCGGCGGTCCCGCTGCTGATCGCGCTCTACGTCTGGGTGCTGCGACGCAAGAGGCGCCTGGCCCTGCGTTACGCGAGCCTCAGCATGGTGCGCGATGCGATGAGCACGTCGTATCGCATCCGTCGCCATGTTCCGCCACTGCTGTTCCTGGTTGCGCTGACCGCGATGCTCGTTGCCATGGCGCGTCCGGCCGCCGTGATCACGCTGCCATCGCGTCACGAGATCGTGATGCTCGCCATGGATGTGTCGGGCAGCATGCGCGCCGCGGACGTGAAGCCAAGTCGCATCGAGGCCGCGCAGGCGGCGGCGAAGGGCTTTATCGCCGACCAGCCGTCGAGCGCGCGCATCGGCATCGTGTCGTTCGCCGCGACGGCATCCATCGTGCAGCAGCCGACGCAGAACCGTGAAGACCTGACCGCGGCCATCGATCGCTTCCAGCTCCAGAAGGGCACCAACATCGGCGGCGGCATCCTGATGTCGCTCAAGGCGCTGTTCCCGGACATCGACTTCGAAGCGCTGCGCAAGGACCGGCGCGACGCGCGCGATGCTCGCCGCAAGGCGCCCGACGATCCGGTGCCGGACAAGGACAAGGCCGCAACGGCCAAGGCCGAGCCCGGCTCGTATCCCAATGCCGCGATCGTGCTGCTCACCGACGGAGAAACCACCACCGGTCCCGATCCGCTCGAAGCCGCGCGCATCGCGGCCGATCGCGGCGTGCGCGTGTTCACCGTCGGCGTGGGCACCACCAGGGGCGAGGTCATCGGAGCCGAGGGCTGGTCGATGCGCGTCAAGCTCGACGAACAAACGCTCAAGCAGGTCGCCAACCTGACACGCGGCGAGTATTTCTATGCCGGCAGCGCGCCGGAGCTCAAGAAGGTCTACGACACGCTCAACACCAAGCTGGTGATGGAAAAGAAGCAGACCGAGATTACCGCCATCTTCGCTGCCGTGGCGACGGTGCTGGCGGTCATCGCGGCGTTCCTGTCACTGATGTGGTTCAATCGCCTGTTGTAGCGATAGTCGATGGTTCATAGTCGATGGTTGATGGTTGATGGTTGATAGTCAATGGTTGATGGCTGATGGCTGATAGTCGATCATCAATTACCGTCGCCCATCGCCTCGCCCATCGACCGCAGGCCCTCGGTTTATCGTCCCCCGCATGCAAATCTCCGCGCGCATCTCCATGTGGCTTTCGGCGGTCATGGCTCTGTTCGCGCTCGGCTATGCCTTCACCGGGTTTTCCTCGCTCGATGCGAGCGCGACGGAAGCGCAAAGGGAAGCCACACAGGGCTACGCGATCTTCTGGCTGTTCCTGGGCATCGTGTTCGTCGCCATCGCCGTGGCGTCGTGGTGGATGGCCCGCGCGCGTTGGCCCGACTCGCACTGATCTCCATCGCCATGCCGCTGGTTGCAATGACAGCGCGCCGCCTCCTTGTGCGGCCGAAGCGACGCTGGGCCCGCCACGATCGCCGGACCCGGGCGGCGTTGTAGCCTTTACAAAGATGTGGGCCTGATGCGGCGGTGATGGGCGACGCCTGTCTGATACCGCCACGCAATATTCCAACCTAAACTCATTCCGTCGCCGGCGCGTGCGTCGGCGGTCCATGGGTCAGGGAGGAAGTGGTGAAGGCATCGGCCACCGCGATGCGGCTCGTCAGCAGTCGCGACGAGGGTAGTGAGCAAAGCTACCGTCAGATGGTCAAACGGCTCCCGGCAGCGGTGTACACGACCGACGCCGAGGGGCGGATCGATCTCTACAACGATGCCGCCGTCGCGTTGTGGGGACGCACCCCTGCGGTGGGCGCCGATCGGTGGTGCGGTTCGCATCGCATCTACCATCCCGACGGCGCACCGATGCCTCTCGGCAGTTGCCCGATGGCGATCGCACTGCGCGAGCGACGCCCGGTGCGCAACGTCGAGATCGTCGTCGAGCGCCCGGACGGCACCCGGCGCAACGTGCTGCCGCATCCCGAGCCGATCCTGGATGCCGACGGCAAGCTGATCGGCGGTATGAACATGCTCGTCGACATCACCGAGCGCAAGCGTTCCGAGGCCGAGCTGGCCGCCACGCGCGATCGCCTGGCATGGCAGGTCCATGCGTTGACGCGATTGCACGAGCTCGCGACGCACCTCGCCGGAACCACCGACTGCACCACTGCGCTGCAAATGATCGTCGAAACGCTGGTCGAGTTGCACGATGCCGATTTCGGCATGCTGTCGACCTACGACCCCTCCACGCGGGAGCTGCGCAAGGTCGCGAGCATAGGTCTCGACGAGCCGGCCCTGTCGGTGCTCGGCCGCGTGGCGCCGGGACCGCAATCGGGAGCGGGAGGCACCGCCTTCGCCACACGCATGCGCGCGATGGTCGAAGACGTCGAGACCGACCCGACGTTCATCGGGCTGCGCGAGGTCGCACGCTCGTCGGGCATTCGCGCCGCGCACTGCACGCCGATCATCACGCGAACCGGCGAGATCGTCGGCGTGCTCTCGGTGTACTTCCGTCGCACGCGCAAGCCCAGCGAGCTCGAGATGCAGCTTGCCGACATGTGCGCCGGGCAGGCGGCAGAGCGCATCGATTCCGAACGACATCGACTCGCGTTGCGTGCGACCGAACAGCTCTCGCACACCATCGGGGAGTCGATGGACTACGGCGTGTGGATCTGCGATGCAGCGGGTCGCAACACCTATGCGAGCGAATCGTTCCTGAAACTCATCGGCCTGGGTCAGGAGCAATACAGCGGCTCGGAATGGGACGCCATCGTGCATCCCGACGACGCCGGCGAGGCGCTCGCCGCGTGGCGCGAGTGCTTGCGCAGCGGCGCCAACTGGGATCGCGAGTATCGCGTGCGCGGCGCGGACGGCGCCTGGCATCCGGTGCTCTCGCGTGGACAACCGGTTCGCGACGAGCATGGCGACATCACCGCGTGGGCCGGCATTCACCTCGATATCGGGCGACTGAAAAAGGTCGAAAGCGAGCTGCGCGAGGCGGACCAGCGCAAGGACGAGTTCCTCGCCATGCTCGCACACGAGCTGCGCAATCCGCTTGCACCGCTGTGCACCGGACTCGAGGTGCTGCGCCTGACGCCGGACGTGGCCGTGGGCGAGCAAGCGCGCGCCATGATGGATCGCCAGCTGCGCCAGATGGTCAGGCTCATCGACGACCTGCTCGACGTGAGCCGCATCAGCCGCGGCAAGATCGAGCTGCGCCGCGAGCGCATCGACCTCAATGGCGTGGTCACGCATGCGGTGGAGAGCAGCCGCCCGATGTTGCATTCCATGCAGCACCAGCTTTCGGTGGCGCTGTCTCGTGAACCGATCTTGGTGGAGGTCGACGCAGCGCGAATGGCGCAGGTGTTCGGCAACCTGCTCAACAACGCCGCAAAATACACCGAGCCGGGCGGCCACATCGTCGTTCGGGTGGAACGCGAGCAGGAGCAGGTGGCGGTCAGTGTCATCGACGATGGCGTGGGCATTCCGCCCGCGATGCTCGACAAGGTGTTCGACCTGTTCGTCCAGGTCGATCCATCGCTGGAACGCACTCACGGAGGACTGGGCATAGGGCTGACGCTGGTCAAGCGCCTGGTCGAGATGCACGGCGGGAGCGTGGAAGCACGCAGCGCGGGCGAGCGACGGGGAAGCGCGTTCACCGTCCGCCTGCCGATCGTGGCTGCTGATCGGCAGGATGACGAGCAGACGTCGCGCTCGGGTGCGTCGCAGGCGAGTGACGGCGCATGCCGCATCCTGGTGGTCGACGACAACCGCGATGCCGCCACCACGCTGTCGATGCTGCTCGAGCTCATGGGACACCAAGTCCAGATCGCGCACAATGGCAGCGAGGCACTGGCGTGCGCGCAGTCGTTCCTCCCGCACGCGATGCTGCTCGACATCGGCATGCCGGGGCTCAACGGCTACGACGTGTGCCGTCACGTGCGGCGTCAGCCATGGGGTCGCGACATGATGGTCATCGCGCTGACCGGCTGGGGACAGCAGGCCGACTATCGACGATCGCGGCAGGCCGGCTTCGACGAGCATCTCGTCAAGCCCGTCGCACCCGATGTGCTGAGGGAAGTGGTGACCAGAGTCCGGGCGTTCGCGGCGGCGCACGTGTGAAACGAAGCTCGGTCGAGTCGTCGCGCCATGGGGGTCCATCCATCATGATCCGCAAACTTTCCAACGGCCAGTACCGCCTCTATTCGCGCAAGGTCGATCCCAGGACCGGCAAGCGTCGCAATCTCGGCACCTTCCCGACGCGCGAGCAGGCGATGCAGCACGAGCGCGAAGTCCAGTACTTCAAGCGTCACTGACCACTCATCCGGGCGGCCTCGTCGCTCGGCTCTTGCTGCTCGTTCAGCGCAAGCGGGCTGTCGCACGCTTGACGGCCCTATGCAATAGGCGTGCAATGCGGCTCCGGCGTCCCACGTTGAGGAGGAGCTGACATGGCCCGCAAGACCGCTGCAGGACCCGCATCGCAAGCCTCCGCCCGCAAGAGTGCCGCTCGGCGGCCACGGACGCGATCCGGTCCACCTCCGGCCGGCGCTGCCGCGCAGAAAAGCGCGGGCGCTTCCGCCAAGGATGGCCCGTTCCCAATGGGCGCGATGCCCAACGTGAAGGTGATGACGCCCGAGCAGGCGATCGACCTCTACAAGGCGAACGCCAAACTCGCACTCGACATCATCAACGCGACCATCGAGAACACCGCGCGACTGCGCAAGAAGCAGTTCGAGGGCGAGGAGACCGCGCGCGAGCTCGGGCAGAAGGCCGCGCGCAGCGCGGCCCAGGCGAGCGATCCGCAGGCCTTGATGGCGGCGGGACAGGGCGTGGCGCAGGAAGCGCTCGAGAAGTCGATGCGCTACTGGGGCGAGATGTTCGACCTGATCGTCGAGATCCAGAAGCGGCTCTATACGATGATCGAGGAGCAGACCGAGGGCATGCCGGGTGTCAAGCAGGCGAAGGCCGCGATGGCGTTGATGCCCGATCTGCGGCAAATGCAGAAGGTGGTCACGGCCATGCAGGGCGTTGTTTCCTCCGGCGGCACGGCGTTCGAAACGATGCAGCGCGTGATGGGCGACTTCGCCAAGATGACCCAGCAGTCGATGCCCGGGGGACGACGTTGAGCCTGCGTGCGCGTTGCGACGTGCTCCGCCAGGCAAGCGCACTTCGATCCGGTAGTGCGCTCAGGATCGCGCGCTACTGGGCTTTGCGCGCGACGTTGCTCGCTTGTGCGGCGCTGGCGTCTGGATGCATTCCGATCGGCGGGCGCTGGTCGAACATGTGATGGGCTAGAGAACCCGAAGCGAAGCAGACGTACCGCCAACGTTGCGCATTCCCTATCGGACCTTGATCCATCCGAGCAAAGCAGCGATTCCAGCAAGCGCGATGAGTAGTGCGACCACGAGAGTCGTCGAAATGGGCAGGCCTTCCGTGCCCGGTACGAGCGTGCATCGTTGCGGATGGTTCGGGTCGTAGTAAACAGACACCTCACGGCCCGGCGGAAACCGTTTGACGAGATCGTCGATCCGATCCTTGTTTCGCGTCGCCATCCAGATGAGGTCGCCGAAGGTGAACCGATGGCCTTGCAGCGAGCGACCGCCGACGTCGTAGCGGTACGTGACGCGCAGGCTATGCGTCGCATGATCGCGAGCGCCGCCCGCCGACGTCTCGCGCTCGGATGAAACGATGCGTCCGGGAGCGCAAGGCCACCCGGTGCTGCTCCTGGCGAGCATGAGCAGCCATGCGGTGCCGATGAAGAGCCCTCCGCCGCAAATGACCAGCAGCCATCCAACAACAGAGGCATCGTTCATCGGCTTCTCCGGTTGTCGTGGTTGTCGTGAAGGTCACGCGTCGGTTCGCCGCCATCGTGACCGGCCAGGGCGTTCCAGCGCCGCGGCAGCGCCGCAGCGCGATGCCGCGACGCCGCCGAGACGATACACCGATAGGATTTAGAACTCGATCGACGGCCCGTGCCAGGTTTCATCGCGAGGCCGCGCGCGCGCCAAGGCGACATGGGCTTCGCACCAGCCCTCGCATGCGTTGCGCCCGGGTCGCCCGCGCCAGCGGTTGAGCAGGCCTTTGCAGCGCGCATAGAAGCCAAAGAAGCGCAGGACGGCATCGCGCTCGGCTGCACTCGGCTCGCTCGCGCTGCAGATCAGTTTGTCGTCCGCCATGCCGCGGTCGATCAGGGTCACTGCGCCCCAGGCGGGCAGGCGAACGCGACTGCCGCGTGAGAGTCGCGACCCCAGCACGACCGCATCGAGCAAATCGCCTTCCATGCCGATGTAGGCGGGGACCGAACCATAGTTGTACGGGCAGGGCAGCGGCGAAACGAAGTCGATCGCGCCGCTGCTGCCGCGTTTGAGGAAGCTGCCGCGGGGAATTTCGACCACGACATCGACGGAAATCGGCGCAGCGTGGTCAGAGGTGAGAGGCACGGGTCGCATCAGCACACGCGCGAACGGGCGTCAGTCCCGACGTACAGCCGCGAACTCGCGCAGAAGCCGAAGTCCACGCGCGGACCCGAGAGCGGTCGCTCTCAAGCGTCGCTTGCGAACGACCGTTGCTGTGGCGTCGGTCTCGATGATTGCGCGTCAGGATTGGGCTTGTTGCTCAATTGCATCGACGCGATCGGGATAGAACGCGACGTGGTCCTTGATCTGAGCGACGGCGGCGTACGGAGCCTCATAGGTCCAGACCGCGTTGACCGAGCGCTCGCCGCCGAACGGGATACTGAAGTAGGCGCAATCGCCTTTATAGGGGCAGTAGGTCGTGTGATTTGAGCGTTCGAGAAGCGACATGTCGACATCCTTGCGCGGGATGTACTGCACCGCCCCGTAGCCCGCCTCGCGCAGCGTCAGTGCTTGGGTCGTGTCGGCGACGGCGCGACCTCCGACCGACACGACGACGCGCAACGGGTTGCACTCGATGGTGATCGGATGATCGGGTCCAGGAACCTTCACTGGTTTTGGCTTCACGGCCTTCGATTTCTGCATTCGGCGTTCGCGCTAGCTCACTTCTTGTGTTGCACCGTGGACGCCGATACAACAGCGGTCGCACAGTCCCAACGGTCAGCGTAGCGGCCGCTCTGCTTCGATTACTCGGGTGCCATACCCTTGGCGGAGAGCTCCTTAACGGCGCTCTCGTTTTTGGACAGATGCGCGAGCACCATTCCACGCAGCACGTTCGGCGCCTTGGTGAACTGGATGTTGTCGTAACCGACGATCTCGATTCGATTGCCCCAGGGATCGAGGAAATCGAGGAACGGGCCGGGCAGGAGATTCACCCCTGCGGCGACCAACGCCTCGCGAGCCGCCTGCTTGTCGTCGACCACCAGGCCGAAGTGGCGGCCATCGTCGGCAGGTTGCGTGCGTCCCTTTTGCAGGGCGAGGAACTGGTCGCCCAAATCGATGAAGGCGATGGACTCGCTCTTGTTGCGAAGTTCGAATTCGAAGAGTCGCCCGTAGAACGCCAGGGCCTCCTCGATGTCGGCCACCTCGAGAGCCACGTGATTGAAGCCAATGGCGCGAGGCTTCTTGCGATCATTCATCGGGTTCTCCTGCAACTCCGGG
>DATKLH010000208.1:0-2537 GCA_035542515.1 Casimicrobiaceae bacterium | reverse complement strand
CCGCCCACCGGCGGCTACGCCTGGCTCCTGTCGTGGCGCGACGGCAGGGTCGAGCAAGTGCTCGATGCGACCAATCACTGCTACGGGCTCGCGTTCGTGCTGCTCGCCTACGCGCATGGCCTGCGCGCCGGCTTCGCGGACTGCGAGGGGTGGTTGCGCGAAACGTGGAATCTGATGGAGGACCGTTTCTGGGAGGCGTCACACGAACTCTATGCGGACGAGGCCGACGAAAAGTGGAACGTGCGGCCGTACCGCGGACAGAATGCCAACATGCACGCCTGCGAGGCATCGATCGCTGCGTACGAGGCCACCGCGGACACGCGCTTCCTCGATCGCGCCGAATTGCTCGCGCGCTCGATCACCGAGCGGCAGGCCACACTGGCGGGCGGCCTGGTCTGGGAGCACTATCGCGAGGACTGGTCGGTCGACTGGGACTACAACCGCAACGACCGCACCAACCTGTTCCGGCCGTGGGGATTCCAGCCCGGTCACCTCACAGAGTGGGCCAAGCTGCTCATGCTTCTCGACCGGCACCGCAAGAATCCGGGCCGCCTTGGCCGCGCCGCCTTCTTCTTCGACACGGCGCTCGACATCGCCTGGGACACGCAGCATGGCGGCATCGCTTACGGCTTCGCGCCGGATCGCACCATCTGCGATGGCGACAAATATCACTGGGTGCAGGCCGAGAGCCTCGCTGCAGCGGCGCTGCTCGGCGAGGCGACGGGCGATGTGAAGTACTGGAACTGGTACGCCCGCCTGTGGGACTACTGCTGGCGGCACTTCGTCGATCACGAGTACGGCGCGTGGTTCCGCACCCTCGCGCCGGACAATCGCAAGATCACCAACGAGAAGAGCCCGGCGGGCAAAGTCGACTATCACGACATGGGCGCCTGTTATGACGTTTTGTCCGTCCTGCGACGCGAGGCCCGCGCGTCGCACGCGCGGTGACGGATTCGAGGCGGGCCGCGACCCTGCATGCTCGAGGAGGCAACTCCATGCACAACGACGTACGCGTCGGCCTGATCGGATTCGGTTTCGCCAGCAAGACTTTCCATGCGCCGCTGATCGCGGCCACTGAAGGCATGCGCTTGGTCGCAGTCGCCACCAGCAACGCGGGCAAGGTCCACGCGGCCCTCGGGCCCGACGTGCAGGCGAGCACGGTGGAGGCGCTCGTGGCACGCCGCGACATCGATCTTGTCGTCATCGCGACGCCGAACGACCTGCATCGGCCGCAGGCGCTTGCTGCATTGAACGCCGGTCACGACGTCGTCGTCGACAAGCCCTTTGCGCTCGACCTCGCGCAAGCGCAGGAGGTCACCGCCGCGGCGCAGAGACAGGGGCGACTTCTGAGCGTCTTTCACAACCGCCGCTGGGACAGTGACGTCCTGACCCTTGCACGCGTGCTGCGAAGCGGCCGTCTCGGCCGCGTCGTGGAGGTCTTCTCGCACTTCGACCGGTTTCGTCCGGAAGTGCGACAGCGCTGGCGCGAAGGCAGCGGACCCGGCGCGGGCCTGTGGCTGGACCTCGCGCCGCACCTGCTCGACCAGGCGCTGCAGTTGTTCGGATCACCTTCGGCGATCGCGGTCGACATCGCGAACCAGCGTGACCGCGCGGTTGCCGACGACTGGTTCCACGCGCAACTGCGTTGGTCGGAAGGCCCCTACGCCGGGCTCCGCATGCACCTGCATGCAAGCGCGCTCGTTGCGCGCCCGATGCAGCGGTTCATCGTGCACGGCACCAAGGGAAGTTTCTCCGTGGACGGCCTTGACGGACAGGAGGATGCCCTGCGGTCCCTGCCAGACCGCGCCCGCATCGACACTTCCAGCTGGGGACAAGAGGAACGCGTCGCGCACCTCTGGACCGGCGACGAGCAAGCCGTCGTGCACGAGCCGCTCCGGCTCGAGAGCGGCGCCTATCCGGCGTACTACGCGGCCGTGCGCGATGCGATTCGAGGGGTCGGACCCAATCCTGTGCCGCCGCATGAAGCGCTCGCCACGCAAGCGCTGCTGGACACAGGTCTACGCGCCGCGCGCGACCATCGCGAGATCACACTCTGAAGCTATCGGTCCAGGCTGCGAACGAGCGCGCAGGGCCGCCAGAACGGCCGTCCAGCCTCGTCGCGCGCCTGCGCCGGGTCGAAGCCCACGTCACGCAGGAGCCGGTCGTCCAGGCGCGCAAGCTCGCGGCGAACGTGGGCCCGGCGAAGCCACAAGCCGAGGAAGCCAGGCAGTCGGAACAGGCCCGACAGCGATTGCGCCAGAGCAGGCGAGCCGGCTGAGGTATCAAGGGTCGATGCAAACGTCGATTCGGCGGCCATTGGGTCGATTCGATTTCCGGTTTTCGATTCGCGCACCTGCGCTCGACGATGACGAGCATCGCGCGCGAGGAGTCCTGCGTCTGCGAGTGCGAACTGCTGCGGGGAAGCTCGACAGCGCGCGGCAGATGGGCCGGGACTCCAGTGCCCAGGGTTGTGGCACGTTAGCGGCGCAGCCAAGAGCGATCCAATCGTATTTGCCGAATGTCTCGATTGTCTGCGC